>JBEHXY010000442.1:0-3561 GCA_048498455.1 Planctomycetota bacterium
CTCCGGAGAGCCCACCACCTCCGGCCAAACCATCACCCCCCTCCCCGGCTTCACCGCCATCGACAACCCCTCCCCCTACGACTACGTCTTCGCCAACGACAGCACCCTCTACATCGCCGACGACAGTTCCGCCGGCCCCTCCGGCGCCGGCGGCGGCGTCCAGAAATGGGTCTTCTCCACCGAGACCAACGCCTGGACCCTCGCCTACGACATTTACAACGTCGACGGCGGTTCCACCAGTGCCTTCCGCAGCCTCACCGGCGCGGTCGTCGATGGCCAGTTCAAACTCTATGGCGTCGGCACCCTCAACAAACTCTTTCTCGTCAACGACACCGGTTTCTCCGCCACTTCCAACGTCATCCCCCTCGCCTCCGCGGCCACCAACACCGCCTTCCGCAGCGTCGAATTTGTCCCCGTCGCCGCTGCCCCCGTGCCCGAACCCGCGTCCCTGGCCATCCTCTCCCTCGGCGGAATGCTGCTCCTCCGCCGCCGGAAATAATCCCGCAGAGCCCCCGCCGCCCTCCCACGGCCTCCGCCGCGCGCGGGCCACTCAATTCAAAACTTTCTGAAACCCCCCGCCTCCCCTATAATGCGCCCGCCTCGTCTTTGCCGGACAGTCGTCATGCCCGACACCCCCGCACCGCGCCCCGCTTCCGCCATCAGCACCGCTCGCCGCGAGTTCGTCGACCTCTGGGGTCAGATGGCCAACCACTGGGGCATCAACCGCACCATGGCCCAGATCCACGCGCTGCTCATGATCACCCCCGAGCCCCTCACCGCCGAACAGCTCATGGAAGAACTCCAGATCTCCCGCGGCAATGTCTCCATGAACCTCCGCGACCTGATCAACTGGGGCATCGTCCGCCGCACCTCCACCCCCGGCGACCGCCGCGATTTCTTCACCACCGAAGCCGACGTCTGGGCCATGTTCCAGGTCATCCTGCGCGAACGCAAAAAGCGCGAGCTCGATCCCCTGCTCACCCGCCTCGATGAATGCCTCGTCCTCGCCGGCAAGAAGCCCGAGCCCGCCGCCACCCCCGACGACAAGGCCGCTCACGAAGCCTACGTCAAACGCGTCAGCGAACTCCGCGATTTCTTCAACACCTTCCATCGCCTCTTCAGCCGCGTCCTCGACAGCCAGCCCGGCAGCCTCTCCAAGGCCGTCAAAATCATCGACAAATTCCTCTGAGGCCCGGCATGGAACCCACCAAGCTCCGTTCCATCGCCGTGTTCTGCGGCTCCTCCCTCGGCTCCGATACCGACTACGCCGCCGCCGCCGAATCGCTGGGGACGTTGCTCGGCGAACAGAAAATCGCGCTCGTCTACGGCGGGGGAAACATCGGGTTGATGGGCAAACTCGCCACCGCCGCCCTCGCCGCCGGCGCCCATGTCACCGGCGTCATCCCCAAATTCCTGATGGAAAAGGAAATCGGCAAAATAGAACTCCCCGACCTCCGCGTCGTCACCTCCATGCACGAACGCAAGGCCCTCATGTCGGAACTCTCCGACGGCTTCATCGCCCTCCCCGGTGGCTTCGGCACCCTCGAGGAATTCTGCGAAATCCTCACCTGGTCCCAGCTCGGCCTGCACCAGAAACCCTTCGGCCTCCTCAACACCGCCGGCTTCTACGACCACTTCCTGGCCTTCATCGACAATGCCGTCGCCCGGCAATTGATCCGCCCGAAGCACCGCGAACTCCTCCTCACCGCCACCGAGCCCGCCGAACTCCTCGACCTGATGCGCAACTTCCAGCCCACCCTTACGCCCAAGTGGATCACCCCCGACCGCACCTGAACGCACCCTTCACCCCGGCAGAAACGAGTAGCGCACCGCGCCCTGCGTCACCAGGCCGATGATCATCCACGCGCCCGCCGAAAGCATCTCGCCCACGATCAGCCCGATGAAAAACGCGCGGGCCCGGCGATACGCCCCCGCCCCGCCATATTTCAGCAGCAGCGACTTCACCCCCCACCCGATGAATATCGAAAACCAGAACGCCTGCATCGGCCCCGCCGTCATCAGCATCAGCCCCAGCGGATGCAGTGGCCAGCTCACGAACAGCACCCGCCCCACCATCAGCACCCCGACCATCACCGCGCCCAGCGCGACATGCCCCCATTCGGCGCCCGGCGTCGTCTCCGGGTGCACGTGCGTGAAGCCATAGGTGTCCCGCAGCGCCTCCTGCGGCATGCTGTAGCCCGCGTACTGATCCGCCAGCGCCGTCCGGCCATACGAATAGCTCACCCAGTGCTGCATCGCCCCAGCCACCACCACGCTCACGGCGATCGCCGCGAACAGCCGCCAGAACCAGCGGCCGCGCTCCTTGTCCTGGATCTCCTGCCCCATGCGCATCGAGTTGGCCGCGTAAGGCATCAGCGTTTCCCGCAGGTCATGGAAGAACACGCGCGACACCACTTCCGACCAGTAATAGCTCACCATGTTCACCAGCTTGGGCCCGATCAGCGCGCTGATGAAGTTGCTCGGCCACCACATCGGCCCCACCCAGAACAGCCCCGTCTCCGCGACGATCCGCCCCATCAATGTCACCAGCATCATTCCCAGCCCCAGCAGCAGCGCCGCGATCAGCGGATTCACCCCCACCGCCAGCAGCCACACCCACGCCACCACGCTGCAGATGCCCAGCCCCAGCACCATCGTCCGGTAGGACACCGGCTCGTTTTCCTCGGCCGGTCCCCCGCGCCACGCGCTGCTGAGCACATACCGCAGGTGGCCTCGGGCCAGCCACAGCAGGCCGGCGAAGTACCCGACATAGGTCCCCATCGCCCTCGTCTGTTCATGCTGCTCGATGGTGATGCTGGTGCTGCCAAAAAGCACGCGGGCCATGCCGTTGGCCACCAGGAACAGCCACAGCGACAGCGCGATTTCCGACGGGATGAAAAACGTGATGCCCACCACCGACAGAAACAGCCGCGAGCTGGTGATGTACGTCGGCAGCGCGTTCCACGGCCGGTCCATGAACGCATCCCCGACGTTGTACTGAAGATCGATCGTGGGCACCGCCGGAAACTGCGCGTGCAGGCCCGCCAGGAAGTACACGCCCACCGGAACCGCCACGCCGACCCACAGGATCGGGTTGCGCCACAGCCGGTTGTACCAGCGGCCGGGTTCCGGCGCCGCCATCAGCTCCAGCGGAATCGTCGCCAGCGGATAGGTAAGACGTTCGTGGTAAACCCACTGCTTGCGAAAGATCGCGGAGAGGAACATCGCCGCGCCCATGAGCGCCGCGATGAGGATTCCCCAGAGCATCGCTGGAACGATGAACGCCAGCACCGGCACGTGCCCGCCGCGGACCGGATCAATGCCCAGCCAGTAATTGCTGATAAGACCCGAACTACCATCCTTCGTCGGCGTGAGCCACGAGGGCATGAGCTGGGCGATGGAACGCAGCCACGGAGCGTCGCGCGCGATCCAGTAGGGAGAGACGACCATCGGCTCGAGGTAGCGCATCGCCCCGCTGGAGGGGGCGGCACTGCCCACGAGCATCATCGTGAGCATCACGATCAGCTCGCCGGTGCCGAAGGGACGCCATTTGAGAAACGA
>JBEHXY010000443.1:0-3549 GCA_048498455.1 Planctomycetota bacterium
TGAAGCATTTTTTCCGGCGGAAGTACCGGACGGTGGAGGCGGTGAAGCCGCTGAATTTCTCAATCGAGGGGGGCGAGGTGGTGGGGTTTTTGGGGCCGAACGGGGCGGGGAAGACGACGACGTTGAAGATGTTGACGGGGCTGATTCATCCGTCGGCGGGAGTGGTGACGGTGGCGGGGCATGTGCCGTTCCGCAGGCAGAAGGCGTTTCTGCGGCGGATCACGATGGTGATGGGGAACAAGCAGCAGCTGCTGTGGGATTTGCCGGCGAACGAGAGTTTTGCGATCAACGGGGCGGTGTATGACATTCCGGAGGAGGCGCTGAAGGGGCGGATCGCGGAGCTGTCGGAGATGCTGGGGCTGGGGAAGGAGCTGACGCAGCCGGTGCGGAAGCTGTCGCTGGGGGAGCGGATGAAGTGCGAGCTGATGGCGTCGCTGCTGCATCGGCCGGAGGTGCTGTTTCTCGACGAGCCAACGCTGGGGCTGGACGTGAACGCACAGGTGGCGGTGCGGAATTTTCTGCGGGAGTACAACCAGCGGTACAAGGCGACGATCCTGCTGACGAGCCACTACATGGCGGACATCACGGCGCTGTGCAAGCGGGTCCTGCTGATCCACCAGGGGCGGCTGTTTTTTGACGGGCCCCTGGGGGAAATCATCGATCGGTTCGCGCCGTACCGGGAGGTGAAGGTGGATTTGACGGAGCCGGTGGAGCGGGAATCGCTGGCGGCGTTCGGGGAGGTGGAGAGCGTGGAGGGACGGACGGCGAGCCTGATCATCCGGCGGGAAGTGCTGACGGAGACGGTGGAGCGGCTGCTGGGGGCGCTGCCGATCGCGGATTTGACGATTACGGATCCGCCGATTGAGAAGATCATCGGGGAGCTCTTTGCGCAGGGGGCGGTAAAGGAGGCGTGAAGTAATGGGGGGGCGGCGGCGTTGGGTTAAGGGACGAATCAAACAAAAGGATGGCCATGAGGACAGGACGCGTTGCGATGGGGCTGACGGTGGTGATGGCGGCGGTGACGGCGGCGCGCGGGGATGGCGTGCCTTACCCGGCGGGGACGCGGACACAGCATTTTACGTTCCAGGGGAGTCCGGGTTCGGACCAGCCGATCATTCGTCCACCGGCGGCGTACAACGCGGCGGATGGGTATGGTTTTGTGAATTCGCCGACGGTGCGGGCGAACGCGCAAGGGGTGGAGGCCAAGGATTACCTGCGGTTCGACGTGAACGTGCCGGACGGGAATTACGATGTGACGCTGCAGTTGGGGAATCCGTCGAAGGAGACGGAGGTGAGCGTGAAGGCGGAGGCGCACCGGGGGATGGCGACGGGGATTCACACCGAGCCGCGGCAGCCCGCGACGGCAACGTTCACGGTGAACGTGCACACGGCGAAGGTGCTGATTCCGATCGACACGGACGGTCGGCTGACGGTGGAGATCGTGGGGACGAACCCGTCGCTGATGAAATACGACGTGAAGCCCAACGAGAAGGCGGCGACGGTGTACATCGCGGGGGACTCGACGGCGTGCGACTGGGACCAGCCGCCCTGGTCCAGCTGGGGGTCGATGCTGCCGCTGATGTTCAAGCCGGGGACGGTGGCGGTGGCGGATCGGGCGTCGTCGGGGCGGTCGAGCAAGAGCTTCATCAGCGAGAAGCGCCTGGAGGATATTCTGTCGACGATGAAGGCGGGGGATTATTTGTTTGTGCAGTTTGCGCACAACGACCAGAAGCCGGCGGAAAATCTGCACACGGATGCGGCGACGACGTACAAGGAAACGCTGAAGGTGTACATCGACGAGGCGAAGAAGCGCGGGGCGACGCCGGTGCTGGTGACGGCGATGCCGCGGCGGAATTTTGTGAACGGGAAGCTGGAAAATTCGCTGGGGGAGTATCCGGAAGCGGCGCGGCAACTGGCGGCGAGCGAGCATGTGGCGCTGATTGATCTGAACCAGAAGGCGGGAAAATTTTACGAGGCCCTGGGAGAAGAAGGATCGAAGGCGGCGTTTCTGCATTATCCGGCGGGGACCTTTGTGAAACGCGCGGAGGCGTTGCAGGACAACACGCACTTCAATTCGTACGGCGGGTATGAGCTGGCGAAGCTGGTGGCGCAGGGGATCAAGGAGGCGAAGCTGCCGCTGGCGGAGCAGCTCGTGGAGGAGTTGCCGGCGACGAACACGGATCCATCAAAACAGCCGGTGGGGCTGAATTTTGATTACCTGAAGGCGAAGTAGGGGGGCGGATGCTGCGGAAGGTGCGGGTGCTGGTGGGCGCGCAGCATGCGTTGATGCTGGCGTATCGCGCGGAGATTTACCTGTGGGTGATCGCGCACATCCTGCCATTCATCATGATGGGGATCTGGACGAAGGCGGCGGCGGACAGCGGGGGGGCACAGTTTTCGATGACGCCGCACGATTACGCGCGGTATTTTCTGTGCGTGTTTGCGGTGCGGCAGTTCACGGCCGCGTGGATGATTTACGAGTTCGAGTGGCACATCGTGGAGGGGCGGCTGAGTTACCTGCTGCTGCGGCCGATCAACCCGTTGTGGCATTACATTTCGGCGCACCTGGGGGAGCAACTGGCACGGGCGCCATTTTTTGCGGTGGTGGTGGTGCTGTTTTTCGTGTTGTATCCGGACGCGCGATGGGCGCCGACACCGTGGGCGATCGGGCTGGGGATCGTGGCGATCTACTCCGCCTTCGCGCTGCGTTTTGCGATGCAGTATTGCGTGTCGATGCTGACGTTCTGGTTTGAGCGGGCGAGCTCGCTGGAGCAGTTGAGTTTTCTGCCGTACATTTTTCTGTCGGGGCTGGCGGTGCCGATTGATGATTTCCCGGCGGGGCTGCGGCATGCAGTGGAACTGACGCCGTTTCCCTATCTGATCGGTTTTCCGGCGGAGATACTGATGGGGCGGCTGGCCGTGACGGACCCGCGCATCGGGCAGGGGTTCGGGGTGATCGCCGCGTGGTTCGTGGGCTTCGCGCTGGTGGGCGCGGGGCTGTGGCGCAAGGGGCTGCGGCAGTTTTCCGGGCAGGGGGCGTAAGCGATGGGGCACCTGTTGCGGATTCTGCGGCGGTTCTGGACGGCATCGCTGTCGTCGGAGATGGAGTACCGGGCGAACTTCGTGACATCCACGCTGTATGCGATGGGGCAGCTCGCCGGGACGCTGTTCACGATCGACGTGCTCTACTCCAAGGGGTACAAGTTTTCGGGGTGGACGCGGGATCAGACGTACCTGGTGGTGGCGTTGTTCACGCTGATGGACGGGCTGACGACGTCGGCGCTGTCGCCGAATCTGTCGCGGATCGTGCAGCACGTGCAGCGGGGGACACTGGATTTTGTGCTGCTCAAGCCGGTGGATTCGCAGTTGCAGGTGTCGACGCGGAACCTGACGCCGTGGGGCTTTCCAAACATCGCGTTTTCACTGTGGCTGCTGGGATATGCGGGGGCACGGCTGGGGCTGCCGTGGTATGCGTATGCGGAGGGGATCGCGCCGGTGCTGCTGGCGATCGTGATTTTGTATTCGCTGTGGTTTGCGGTGGGGACGACG
>JBEHXY010000444.1:0-3549 GCA_048498455.1 Planctomycetota bacterium
CTCCGACGGATGCTGCGCCGCAACCGCCCAGTCCGGGTTCGGTTCCGGCGTCATCGGGTTGTTCAACATCCGCAGCCCCACCAGCGCCGCAATCATGAGCGCCGCCGCAATCCCCATCATCGCCTGCACCACGTGCAGCAGCCCCCGTTCTTCCTGCGCTTCCAGCCGCTGCCGAATCCGCGCCGCCATGTCCTTCGTCACCGCCGGCGTCCTCATCGACGTCAGCCGCCCCGACAGAGCCCTCAATGATTCCAATTCCCCCTGGCAACGGCCGCACGCCGCCAAATGCGCTTCCATCTCCGCCTTCGGCCCCTCCGCCAGCTCGTTGTCGTAATACGCGCTCACCCGGGCACGCTGCTTGCAATCCAACATGTGCATTCCCAGTTCCGACATCACGTGGCCCCCCCGCCATATCCCTGGTCCCCCAACAGCTCCCGAAGCTCCGCGCGCGCCCGGAACAGCCGCGATTCCACCGTGCCCCGGGGAAGCCCCAGCGCCGCGGCGATCTCTTCGTAGGCCATGTTTCCAAATTCGCGTAGCACGATCACTTCTCGATATTCCGGGGTCATCTGCTCGAGAACCTGCGTCAGGTCCTCGCGGGTGTCCACCAGCGATTCATTCCCGCTTTCCACACCGGTCGGCGGTTGCGTCTCCAGCGGTAGGGTCTTGCGAACCCTCTTGCTCCGCCGCAGGGCCGCCGCTTGCCGGGCCACGATCTGACCCAGCCACGTCCGCACCTGGGAGCGACCCTGAAAACCCTTCGCTCCCTGGTACGCTCCCAGAAATGCCTCCTGCAGCACGTCTTCCGCGTCCGTCCGGTTGCCTACCAGTGAGTAGGCCAGTCGAAACAACGCCTCCGTGTGCCGGTCGGCCAGCCGGGCAAATGCTTCCGCATCTCCCGCAGCCGCCTTCCGCAGAAGAGCCTCGTCGGGCTCCTCCGCAGAATTCCGGCCCGAAACCCCGGGGGCTTCAGGTCGATAAGGGCTGCCGCTTTCTGGGGGCCTGCACATCTTGGTAGCGCGGGAAGCACGAAAACTTCCCGGCCTTTCGATTTTTTTAGAGTTCCCGGCAAAACCGCCAAAACGGCTCTTCAATCCATTCGGCCATGGCAGATCAGGGGGTTTGTCACGAGCTTTTTGAAAAACGGCCGCAACGCGCCGTCGTCGCGCAAAAACGGCTCTGCCAACCATGAAAACGGCGGCACGACGACACAACAGCAGTCACGTGGGGGGTGAGAGTCTAGCAGACCAACGCTCCGGAGGGGAGGGAAGTTGCTCTAGCCCTTGTGGAAAATGAACAACGGCGAAAATCGCGTGTCCCCCCCGGCCACCCCCCCACCGCCTCACCCCGGCCCCCTCACAACGAGGGATTCTCGTGCAGCAACTGGTCGATCTGCTGCAGCGACACCTGGATCCCCTCCAGCCGCGGATGAATCGCCAACGCCAGCCGGTAGCACTGCTTCGCTTCCCGCCACTGCCCCAGGTGGGCATGCGAATGCCCCATCCCCGCCATCGCCCCGAAATGCTGCGGAATCCGCTCCAGCGCCTGCTTGCAGCCCGCAATCGCTTCCGCGAACCGCTCATTCAGGTAATACGCAATCGCCCGCTGGTTATACGCCTCCGCAAACGTCCCATCCTCCCCGATCGCCTGCGTGAATTTCTCAATCGCACACTCGTAATTCCCGTGGTGCATGTGCGTGTTTCCGCACTTCACCAGTTGCACCGCCTGCGACCTGCCGCTCCGGAACCAGATGCTCCACAACGCATGTTCCGCCACCTGCGCCACCATCGGATCCACATCGTGCAGCGCGATGGCCAAAGGTCCCACGGCGGTTTTGTCCCCCGCCAGTGACATGGCCAGTGCCGCCACCTTGCGGACGTCCGTGCTCTTGTCCTTGAGCAGCGGCAGAATTTGCGGGCACGACCAGCGCTCCTGCACCGCTCGCAGGGCTTCTTCCACTTTTCCTTGGGCCAACGACGGTTGCAGGGAGGTGAGAAAATCTTCCGGGCTGATCGGGAGTGTTGCAGACTCGGTGCGCATAAGCCGGGGTACCTTTTTCCCAAAGAAACCGAACAGACCACGACAGCTACGCAACAAGGAAACGGGTGAACGAGAAATGACGGATATCTCGCGCACAGGCCCGCACTTGCGAAATCAGGTCGTGCGTGGCGTTGACCCTGCCGGTCAAACGTCGGGAGTTGCAATTATCCTAGGCCCCCCCTCCCCCTGTGGCAACTGGAAAGTGCTCAGGACCTCATCCGTTTGTAAGGGCGCTAATCATGTCCAGCGCACAACTTAGAACCCGCTCACCCCCCGCCACTCACGCTCCCAAAACCTCAGTTCGGACCCGTCGGAAACCCAAAGCCCATCTGCGACACCCGCCGCCGGTTCTCCGTCGCTTCCACCGCCGAATCGTTGTCGTAATACTTCGGAATCGAATTCCGCGCCCGCGGCGAATCCCGAAACAAACTCCGCGCGCAACCGCCAGTAACCAACGGCATGCCCAGAAGTAACAGCGTCACCCCCAACGTCGCCACACGGCCGCCCACGCGCAAAAGATCGGTCATTCCCAAGCTCCAGTCAGATTCCCGGCCAACCATTGTAAATCGGCCCCCACCCCCGCGATAGCTGCAAAAATCCCCCCCGCACAAATGCCCTCACCCCTTCCTTTCCAGCCGCCGGGAACCCCGCCCCACCTCCTGCATCCAATGAACATGCCCTTGGAGAGCCCCATGCACAAACGCACGTTCGCTGCCGCCCTCCTCACCACCCTCTTCCTCACCACCCCCGCCCTCCCCGACACCCCCGCGACCGCCCCCGCCGCCCCCGCGACCGCCCCCGCCCACGACCTCTGGTCCGCCGCCGACAACGGCGTCCGCGCACGCCTCACCATCGAACCCAACCGCATCTTCAACGGAACCCTCCTCCTCACCACGCGCCTCGAACTCGACAACGTCCAGAACGTCGGCAACCCCCTCCCCTTCGCCTGGTCCCGCGCCAAGCTCACCTACCGCGTCGAAGACCCTGTCGGCAATGAACTCCCCCGCTACAGCGGCCCCTTCGATGGCATGAGCCCCAATGGCGGCGACCTCGTCCTCCCCTTCAAAGCCCGCCTCTCCTTCCCCATCATCTCCCAAGGCACCGGCGTCCCCGCAGACGCCCTCGCCATTCTCGAACTCTCCGCCGGCAACTGCTGGATCCTCCCTCGCGACGGCAAAACCTACCGCCTCCAGGCCACCCTCGAAATCCCGCAAGTCGGCCACGATCCTCCTTGGTTCGGCTGGTACGGCAAACTCGACCTGCCCGCCGTCGAAATCCCCACCAGGCCCCCCGCCCTCGACCCCGCACAGGCCGCCGCCACCATCGAAACCCTCGGCGCCCAGATGCTCGCCGGCCCCGACCGCGACGAAGCCCGCCGCCGCCTCTCGCTCATCGATGACGAGCGCGTCATCCCCTGGTACGTCCGCGCCCTGAAAACCTCGGATTACGAACTGAAATTCGAAGCCCTCGACCGCCTCGCCCGCTTCCGCGCCGATGCCGCCCTCGAGG
>JBEHXY010000445.1:0-3534 GCA_048498455.1 Planctomycetota bacterium
CTTCGGGCGGCACCTCCGGCGGCGGCTCCATGGGCGGCAGCGGCGGCTTCGGCGGCACCGCCGGCGGACGCTGATATCCTCCTTCCACTCCCCCCCTTTTGATCCCCCCCACCCCTCAAGCCAACGGGCCGGTCAGCAAATGCTCACCGGCCCGTTTTATGTCTGCGTCGCGGCGGAGCGTCAGTGCATGGCCACCGCGCCGGCCTTGGGCTTCTGCAGCAGGAACAGCAGCGGGATGCCCAGCAGGAAGGCATAAGACATCCATCGAAACACATCGATATAGGCGAGCATGGTCGCCTGCTGCTGCACCATCCGGTACAGCAGCGCCTGCGCGCGGTGCAGGGCATCGCCGGCGGCCACGCCCTGGTGGACGAGGGTCTGCATCAGCCCGCCGGTGGCGGCGCGGTAAGCGGGACTTCCGGAGGTGACGTGGGCCGCGAGGTAGGTCTGGTGGGTCTGCGAATAGCGTGAGACAAAGGTTTCGGCCAGGGAGATGCCGACGGATCCGCCGATGTTGCGGGCGAGGTTGATCAGGCCGGAGGCGGCGGTGTTGTCCTCTTTTTTGAGATGGGAGTAGGAGAGGGTGGAGATGGGGATGAACAAAAACGCGATGCCGGAGGCCTGCACGATGCGGGCCATCATCACGTGATGGAAATCGACGCCGGTGGCGAAGCGCGTCATCATGTGCAGCCCGATGGCCCCCAGCACCAGGCCGAAGCCGATGGTGTAGCGTGAATCGACCTTGCTTTGCAGGAACCCCACGAGGGGCATCAGGGCCATGACGACCAGGGCCCCGGGGGAGATCACCAGGCCGGCATCGGTGGCGGTGTAGCCCAGGAGCTGCTGCGTGAAGAGCGGGATGAGCGCGGTGGATCCGAGCAGCACGAACCCGAGCATCAGCATGAGCACGTTGGAGAGGGCGAAGTTGCGGTTTTTCAGCAGCCGCAGGTCGACGATCGGGTCCTTCACGGAGAGTTCCCAGATCACGGCCAGGACGAGGGCGACGACGCTGGTGATCGCGCACACGGTGATGCGGGTGGAGCCGAACCAGTCGTCCCGGTTGCCCTTGTCGAGCACGAACTGCAGGAGGCCCAGGCCCAGGGCGATGAGGCCCAGGCCGATGTAATCCATGGAGAAGCCCCTGCGCATGCGCTCCTTCCGGTCCTTTTCAAAGTGCGGAGGATCGTGGATGAGGAAGCTGGAGAGGGTCAGTGAGAGGATGCCCACGGGGATGTTGATGTAAAAGATCCAGCGCCAGGTGTAATGGTCGGTGATCCAGCCGCCGAGGGTGGGGCCGATGGCGGGGGCGGCGACCACGGCGAAGCCATAGAAGGCGAAGGCCATCCCGCGTTTTTCGGGGGGGAAGGTGTCGGCGAGAATTGCCTGTTCGGAAGGCTGCAGGCCCCCGCCGCCGATGCCCTGGAGGATGCGAAAGACGATGAGCATGCCGAGGTTGGGGGCCAGGCCGCAGAGGAAGGATGAAATCGTGAAGAGGGCCACGCAGGCCATGTAGAAGCGCTTGCGTCCGACGAGCACGCTCATCCAGCCGGCGAGGGGGAGCACGATGGCGTTGGCGACCAGATAGCTGGTGAGGACCCAGGTGGATTCGTCCTGGCCGGCGCCGAGATTCCCGGCGATGTGCGGCAGGGCCACGTTGGCGATGGAGGTGTCGAGCACCTCCATGAAGGTGGCCAGGGTGACGGTCATGGCGATGAGCCAGGGGGAGTGGCCGGCGAGCATTCCGCCGGCCAGCCGCGGGGTCTGTCCTTTGATCCGCGCCGCGCGCGGATGGGCCGTCTCTCCTGCGGGATGTGCTGCAGCGGCGGTCATCGGATGTGTACCTTGGGCACCACCGACAAGCCCACGCCCAGGTAGGGTCCGGTCGCGGGGTCATAGTTGTCCAGCACGATCTTCACGGGCACGCGCTGCACCACCTTCACAAAGTTGCCGGTGGCATTTTCCGGGGGAAGGAGCGAGAAGCGGGCCCCGGAGCCGGGCTGCAGGGAATCCACATGGCCGCGCAGATGGAGCGAGGGGAACGCGTCGATTTCGATTTCCACGGGATCGCCGGGATCCATGTAGGTGACCTGCGTTTCTTTGAAGTTGGCGGTCACCCAGACGTGGGGATCCACGAGTGTGACGAGCTGCTGGCCGGGCGAGACGTAGGCGCCCGGTTCGACCTGCTTGCGAGCGATGCGTCCGGCGAAGGGGGCCACGATTTTGGTGTAGGAGAGCGAGAGCTCGGCGGCCTCGAGGTTCGCCTGCGCCTGGGTGACCTGGGCGTTGGCCTTGCGGGCGTTGGCGACGACTTCATCGATATCCTGCGGCGAGACCGCGTTGCCGCCGTTTTGCGCGACCCGCTGGTAGCGCGCGAGCTCCGCATTGGCGCGGGCGGCCTCGGCCTGGGCGACGGAAAGGGCGGCGGCCTGCTGCGCCCGGGCGGCCTCGTAATCGCGGGGGTCGAGCTCGATGAGGGTCTGCCCCGCTTTGACATCCTGGTTGTCATCGACGAGCACGGCGCGGATGCGCCCGGAGACCTTGCTGGAGACATCGACCACGTGGCCGTCGGTGAGGGCGTCGTCGGTGGACTGCCAGTGGCGGGAGTGAATGTAGAAGGCGACGGCGACGATGATGCCGAGCAGGACGACGATGGCGGCGCCGATGAGGAAGCCTTTGCGTTTGTAGAGCGGGGGCTTTTTGTTGGCGTCGTCTTTGGGGTCTTGGGGTTCCTTGGCGTGGTCGCTGTCCGGTTTGCCGAAGGCCTCGACGGCTTCGGAGCGGCCGAAGGCTTCAGGCTGGGGGTCTTCGGAAGGCATCGGCAGGGCGGGCCGCTCACCGGGGAGCCCTTGGGTTTCCCCCTCGGGCAACGCACGCGCATCGTTTGGACGAATCACAACAACCTCTCGAGAAGAGCCAACCACCCAGGGGCGCAGCCAAGGTGCACGGGGACGCACCGGGACGCACCGGAGCCCTGAGCAAGGCCCTTGCCAAACGGGCGGGTTGCTGAGCACGGTTGCGTGCGTTCTCGCGTTTTTGCGGTGTTTCGGGGCTGGTTTGCCCCGGGTTTGTGAATCCCCCGCATCCCCCTACCGCAGGTCGCCCTTGGCGGTTCGGGTGGGCACCATCACGGTATCGAAGGGTGGCTTGTGGGTGCCGATGGCGGCGGGGAGCGTTCCGGCCTCGATGGGCTGCTCCGCTCCGTCAACCGTTTGGGTCCAGAGGTTGTCGCCCTGCTGTCCAGCGTTGGCGCCGCGCGCGAACTCGACGTGCCCATCAGCGAAGCCGACGTTCTGGCCCTCCTGGAGGTGGTTGGGGGAGTTGTTGGCGGTGGCGGCCTGGTAATGCTCAGCGCCGAGCACGAGGCCGCCGTCGGGGTGGGTGGAGGGGGTGTCGCCGGCGGGGGCGGTGGCGGGGCGGGTGGCGATTTCGCCGGGGGCGGCCTTGGTCCCGATGTAGGGGGCGATGTCGGATGCCAGCGGCAGGGTTGCATCGGAGGTGTCTTTCCACCACTCGCCGGGGTTGATCTGGCCCTTG
>JBEHXY010000446.1:0-3528 GCA_048498455.1 Planctomycetota bacterium
CCGCAGGTTTAATGTCCCCTTAGCGAAACATTCACGCAAAGTCCGGAAATAACCCGCCCACGATGTCCCTGCCCGGCACGCCGTCTTTCACGGTTCAGGACCCGTATCCACGAAGGGCGCTGGTGCGGGCCGGGTGGCCGGCGAACGCTCCGCCTCCTTCGTCGCCCTCGCGAACACTTCCGCCACCACATCATGAAACGTCTCCCCCTCTTTGAGCACCTGCGATTCTTCGTATTTCTCCCACTCCGGCCAGAAATCCTGATCAACCGCCAGCCACGGCGCCGCCCGCGCGTTGCGAAGAATCTTCGACGCTTCCACCCCCTTCGCATGCCCGATCGCCGCCATCAGCTGGTTGTGGACCTCCACGTAGGCACACTGAAAAGCGCGGTGGCGATCGGGATCGCCGTGCTCCAGATGGACCCAGAAGTTCGGCTTCCCGTAAAGCTGCCCCAGGTAATCCACCACGGCCTGCAGCGCGTCGTTGTTCTTTTCCTCGCGCCGATAAAGCGCCGCCCGGTGGGCCACCCAGCGGGCCATCTCCGGCGACTCCGCATCCGTCACAGCCAACACCTCCGCCAGGCATTTCTCCGCCAGCTTCAGATCCTCGTAACGTTCATGCGGCGCTTCGCTGATCTGAAAACGCACCAGCGCCAGCCGGGCATCGCGCCCCAGCGCCGATTTCACATCCGCATGCCCCACCACATCGCGAATCAACGTGTCGGCATGCGCGAGATGCTTCTGTTCGATCGAACAGGCTAGCCGCTGAAACTCCTCATACTCCGCCTCCAGCCGCCGCGGATGGTCCGGAAAATTCGCCAGCACCTTGTCAAAAAGCGCCACGGAATGTTCCAGGCTGCCGGACTGGTAATACTGCACCGGATAGTTCTTCGCCGCCTCCAGCGCCGCGTCGAACGGATCCGCCGCCTGGCCGCTGGCCGATGCGGTAAGCCACACCAGCACCATCCCCGCCGCCGTCCCACATTTCCGCAGTTCGCGCATGACCGCTCCTGATTCCCTCACCCTTAAGACGCCGCCGCAGCCGCACGGTTCACCCGATGGCGAAGAATCCTACAAGGCCCGCCGCCACAGCAGCACCATCGCCGCCGCCAGCAGCGCCGCCACCGCCACCCCCAGCCCCGGCAGCAGCGCCACTTCCCGAACCGGCGCGGGCGGCGGATCCTCCTGCCGGGGCCAGTCCACCACGCTTCCCGCGCCCCCCGCAGGAATCGTCCGCCGCAGCAGTTCCGAAAAATAAAGCACGAACGAGCGGTCGCTGGGCCAGTCCGTCTCTGCGCCATCCGGATGCGAGGCCAGCCACACCACCCGCTCGCCATTCTCGCCGGTGCTGCGTTCGGCCACCCAGGGCAGCCCATTCGCCCGCACCGTCACATGCCACTCCGGCGACAGCGTCGCCTTCGCCATCCGCCGCACATGCACTTCGGAGAAATTCACGAACGCCGGCACGTCCACCGCTTCAGGCGTCCATGCCCCCTCCGCCATCCCATCGACCGTCACGCCCTCCAGCGCCGCCGCCCCCGCCACCACCGTCAGCCGCACCCCGCGCGCCTGCTCCAGCGAAAACCCCGCACCGCTCGCCAGCAGCACCCGCTGGCTCTCGGCCGCCGGCGTGCCCGCCTGCACCGCAAACACCCGCAGCAGCGCCGGGTCGACCCTGCCCACCTGCAGCAGTTGAAACGCCCCCGCCATCGGCCGCCGAAAGGTGGACCGTGCCGCCACCTGCCCGCCGCGCTCGATCGCCAGCACATGCACATCGCCCGCCGGCAACTCCAGCGCCGCTCCCCCGGCCGCCACCGCTTGCGGCTTTCCATCCACCAGCACCTCCTCCCCACCGGCCACGTGAATCCAGGCCTCGGTCCGCCCGGCAATGCCGCGCACGGCCCATTGCGGCTCCACCCCGTCCACCGGCACGCCCACCCGCCACACCGGCCGCGCCAGCGCCAAGGCCGCCAGCAGCGCCGCCACCCCCACGCACGCCCACACCGGATCCACCCGCCGCCGCCCCTGAACGCCCTGCCCTTCCAATCCCCGCCACAACCACACCGCCGACACCCGCATCCGCCGCGCCCGCCCGGCCAGCAGGCCCCACGCGCCCAGCACCGCCGTCGCCCCCGCCGCCCACAACCACCCTGTCGCCAGAAATGCGATCATGGCCCCATTCTCCCCCACGCCGCGGCAGGTGCCAATCTCATGTGCCAATCTCATGTGCCAACCTATGGTTCCCGGCGCCCGCGGCGGCGTGGCGGGCGGCAAGGTCCCTTTTTGCGCCTCAATTCCCGCCGCCTGTCCCCATCTTTTGGCCTGCCGATCTGTTAAAATAGCCCTATGCCCGCCATCTCAGGAGGCCGCCTGTGACTGTCCCCACCGATCCCGCTCCGCTCAATGATCCCGCGCTGCCGGCCACCCAGGAACTGCCTTCGCTGCCGCCGGACACCGGTTCCTCCCAGCCGATGCCCACCGCCAAGGCCATCATGCTCGGCAAGTTCCGGCTGCTGGCGCTCCTGGGCGAAGGAGGCATGGGCAAGGTGATCCGCGCCGAGGACACCACCCTCAAACGCCAGGTCGCCCTCAAGTGCCTCAAGAAATCCGCTTCCACCAAGTCCTACCGGCCCGAGCAGTTCATCCGCGAAGCCCGCGCCGCCGCATCGCTCGAACATCCCCACATCGTGCAGATCTATGAAACCGGCGAGGCCGGCGGTTACTACTACATCGCCATGGAACTCGTCGAAGGCGGCCACCTCGGCTCCTTGGTCAAGGCCTGCGGGCCCCTGGATCTCGCCCGCGGCTGTCAGCTCGCCGCCGAAGCCGCCGACGCCATCGCCTTCGCCACCCAGCACGGAATCACCCACCGCGACATCAAGCCCGGCAACCTGATGCTCTCCCGCGCCGGACGCTGCAAGGTCACCGACTTCGGCCTCGCCCACATCGCCGACCCCTCCGACGGCTTTGCCATGCCCAAGGGCGCCGTCGGCACCCCCGCCTACATCGCCCCGGAAATCCTCCAGGGCTACCCCGCCACCGCCAAGTCCGACGTCTACTCCCTCGCCTGCACCGTCTTTTTCCTGCTCACCGGCAAGACCCCCTTCTCCTCCCGCGACAAGGCCGCCCTCCTCCGGATGCACATCGACATGCCCCCGCCGGACATCACCTCGCTCCGCCCCGACCTCCCGGACTCCCTCGGCAAGGTGCTCGCCCGCGCCCTTTCCAAAAATCCCGACGACCGGCCCGGCCCCGACACCTTCGCCAAGCAGCTCCGCGCCCACACCATCCCCCTGGGCGCCAGCCAGTCCGTCAACATCACCTCCAGCGGCCCTTTCGTGCCCTCCCCGCCGATGGCCCAGGCCGGCGCCGCGCCGTCCAGGAAAAACCCGCTCGTTCTCTGGGGCTCCATCGGCGCTGCCGCCCTGGTCCTGCTGATCGTCGGGCTGGTGGTCGCACTCTCCGGCGGTCACAAGCCCGAGCCCCCGCCCTCCGTCGCCGTCCACCCGACCGCCCCCGTCGCCCCCGCGC
>JBEHXY010000447.1:0-3518 GCA_048498455.1 Planctomycetota bacterium
CGCGCCTATAATACCCCTCCCCTTCACAATCCCGGAGCCCGCATGCCCGCTCAGCCCTTCCGCATCGAATCCCCCTTCAAACCCATGGGCGACCAGCCCGCCGCCATCGACAAGCTCGTCCACAACTTCAACAACGGCGCCAAACAGCAAATCCTCATGGGCGTCACCGGCTCCGGCAAAACCTTCACCATGGCCCACGTCGCCGCACGCCTCAACAAACCCGCCCTCATCATCTCCCACAACAAAACCCTCGCCGCCCAGCTCTACGAAGAGTTCAAGGAAATCTTCCCGAGCAACGCCGTCACCTACTTCGTCAGCTATTACGACTACTACCAACCCGAAGCCTACATCCCCCAGCGCGACATCTACATCGAAAAAGATGCCGCCCGCAACGACGACCTCGACCGCCTCCGCCTCGCCACCACCACCTCCCTCATGTCCCGCTCCGACGTCGCCGTCGTCGCCTCCGTCTCCTGCATCTTCGGTCTCGGCTCCCCCGAAGAGTACAAAAAGAAAGTCGTCTCCATCACCAAGGGCGTCCCCTTCACCCGCGACGACATGCTCCGCGCCCTCATCGACCTCCAGTACGACCGCAACGACATCGAATTCAAACGCGGCACCTTCCGCGTCCGCGGCGACGTCGTCGAAATCTTCCCCGCCTACGAAACCACCGCCTACCGCGTCGAAATGTTCGGCGACGACATCGAAAACATCTGGCACATCAACCCCATCTCCGGCGAGCTGCTCACCGAAGAAAAACAGATCTTCATTTTCCCCGCAAAACACTACGTCACCGACGAAAACAACCTCGCCCGCGCCATCAACGACATCAAGGCCGAGCTCGACGAACGCGTCAAACAGCTCCGCATGCAGGGCAAACTGCTCGAGGCCCAGCGACTCCTCGCCCGCACCAAGTACGACATCGAAATGCTCCAGGAAACCGGCATCTGCTCCGGCATCGAAAACTACTCCCGCCACCTCGCCGGCTCGCCCCCGGGCGCCAAGCCCAACACCCTCGTCGATTATTTCCCCAAGGATTTCCTCCTCATCATCGACGAATCCCACGTCACCCTCCCGCAGATCAACGCCATGTACGCCGGCGACCGCCACCGCAAGGAAACCCTCATCGACCACGGCTTCCGCCTCCCCTCCGCCCTCGACAACCGCCCCATGCGCTTCGAAGAATTCATGTCCATGTGGAACCAGGTCCTCTTCGTCTCCGCCACCCCCGGCAAGTTCGAGCTCGGCCTCACCGGCGGCGAAGTCGTCGAACAGGTCATCCGCCCCACCGGCCTCGTCGATCCGCAAATCGAAGTCCGCCCCGCCACCGGCCAGGTCCAGGACCTCATCAACGAAACCAAAATCCGCACCTCCCGCGGCGAACGCACCCTCGTCACCACCCTCACCAAGCGCCTCGCCGAAGACTTGGCCCACTACATGGCCGAAGCCGGCCTGCGCTCCAAGTACCTCCACTCCGAAATCCAAACCTTCGACCGCGTCGAAATCCTCCGCGAACTCCGCGAAGGAACATTTGATGTCCTCATCGGCGTCAACCTTTTGCGCGAAGGCCTCGACCTCCCCGAAGTTTCCATGGTCGCCATCCTCGACGCCGACAAACAAGGCTTCCTGCGCAGCGAAACCTCCCTCATCCAGATGATCGGCCGCTGCGCCCGAAACGTCGGCGCCCAGGTCTACCTCTACGCCGACTCCGTCACCCCCAGCATGCAGCGAGCCATCGACGAAACCAACCGCCGCCGCGGCATCCAGGAAGCCTACAACCAGGAGCACGGCATCACGCCGACCACCATCCAGAAGGCCATCCGCCACGGCATCGACGTGGAACTCAAAGCCCGCCGCACCGCCCGCGAAATGGTCGCCGAATCCGAGGGCGAATACGACGCCTCCGAAATGCTCCGCATCCTCGAAGACGAAATGCTCTCCGCCGCCAACAACCTCGAATTCGAAAAAGCCGCCGAACTCCGCGACAAGATCAAGGAAGTCAAAGCCAAGGCCGCCAACCACATCGACCCCGCCCCCGGCGCCGCCGAAGCCGTCGCCGAAAACGAACTCACCGCCGCCCTCTCCACCGCCATGTCCAACCGCATGGCCTCCAACTCCGCCCTCGGCGACACCCCCCGCAAACCCATGACCCCCCAACAGAAAAAAGTAAAACGCGGCCCCAAACGCTCCCGCGGGCAGTAGACCGCTTCAGCGATCATCCCGCGCTTTTTGCTCCCCGTAATACTTCGGACCGGCGAGCTTCTTCAAATACGGTTCTTGTTCCGGCGTCAGGCTATCCGGACGAAGGCGTCGTGGGGTTTGATGCGGGGAAACGGGTGGAGGTGTGAAACCTCGGATTAGCGATTTGCCATAATGAGGAGATGGAACTCCAGTCCCCCGCCGCCAAACTCCAGGTGCAGATCGCTGATGATCCACAAACGCATATAAGATTCTCCAAATTTATATTGTGTGCCGCCCCGTGCCCGGGATAATCACACCACGCTCCCCACGTCACGTTCTACGAGAAGGAAAAGCCATGTGCAATCGCCCGCGCAAATCCCTCGCCTCCGTCGCGCTTCTGCTCGCCGCCGCCATGGCCGGCTGCCCCGCTGCCCCCACCCCGGCCCCGCCGGCCGCGCCCGCTTCCGCTCCCGCGCCTCCGAAGCTCTCTTTCGAATACGAAACCCATGAATGGAAAGAACATGACCCGCCTCTCAAATTGATCAAGAAGGATGAAGGCTTCTGCACCATCTCGGGCATCGGCGGCGCTTTTAACGGCGGCGGCGAAGCGGCCGTCCTCTACATCGGCGACGACGGCTACTGGTACCTCCGCGGCCAAACCGGCGCCGGCTTCCTCCGCATCACCGCCACCTGCGTCAAGCTCAAACTGCAATAAGCGGCGCCGCCGAGAGCGCGAGCCCCTCTGTGCACCCGAACACCCACCCGCTTCGCCCCTTGCGCCGTACCACGCCGCTTACCCTTCCCTGCTACGCTTATACCGCATGCTCGCCCTTCTCTTCCCCATCCTCGGCGGCGCGATGATCTATCTCGCCACCACCCACGCCCACCACTCCGCCGCGTGGTGGCTCCTCGCATGGATGGGCCTCTCCTTCATCACCGTCGGCATCGCCTACGCCGGCGCCGGCCCGCGCGTCTTTGGCAAGACGGCGCAAGGCGCCCGCCGCTGGTGGGCCTATCCGCTGCTCCTGCCCTACCTGCTCTACACATACGTCGTGGCATGGATCCGACACCGGTTGTCCGCCGAGCCCGCCGCTCACGAAGTGCTTCCCAATCTCTGGGTGGGCCGCTGGCCGGGCCGAACGCCGCTCCCGCCGCGGGTCACCCTGGTCATCGACATGACCGCCGAGTTCGCCCGCGCCCGGGCCGCCCGCGATGTCGCTTATGTCTGCTATCCCACCCTGGATTTCCCTCGCCCCGACACCCGAGCACGCCCGCGCCGCGGTCGCCCAGATCCTCTCCCACCCGCAGTGCAGGTAGACGCCCTGCGGGTGGGAGAG
>JBEHXY010000448.1:0-3510 GCA_048498455.1 Planctomycetota bacterium
CAAGCTCACCCGCTCCTTCATCGACGGCCCCGTGCGCAACGAAATCAAATCCGAACTCAAACGCATCTGGGATTATCCGAAGGTCACCGAACCCAACCGCGTCGGCACGCGCTACTTCTTCGAACGCAACACCGGCCTGCAAAACCAGAACGTCGTCTTCCGCCTCGACCGCCTCGGGTCCCCGCCGCAACTGGTCATTGACCCCAACACCCTCAGCGCCGACGGCACCATCTCTTTGGAAACGCAGGCCTACTCCTTCGACGGCCACCTGCTCGCCTATGGCCTCTCCGCCAGCGGCTCCGATCGCCAGGAAATCCACGTCCGCAACGTCGACTCCGGCCAGGACCTCCCCGACCTCCTCCGCTTCACCAAGTTCACCGGCATCGGCTGGAAACACGACAACTCCGGCTTCTTCTACAACCGCTTCCCCGCGCCCGGCACCGTCCCCCCCGAAGATGAAAACAACTTCTGCAAAATCTACTACCACCAGCTCGGCACGCTTCAGTCCGCCGACACCCTGCTCCTCGAACGCCCCGACGACAAAACCCTGCAGATGTTTCCCTCCGTCAGCGACGATGGCCAATTCCTCATCGTCTCCATCAACAAGGGCACCGCGCCGGAAAACCGCCTCTGGTTCCTGCCCCTCAACCAGCCCAATCCCACCCCCGCTCCCGCGCAAGCCCCCGCCAACTTCATCAAACTCCTCGACACCCCCGACGCATCCTACAGCTTCATCGACAACGTCGGCTCCACCTTTTACATCCTCACGAACCTGAATGCCCCGCGCTCCAAAATCATCGCCATCGACCTCGCCCACCCCGAGCGCGCCGCCTGGAAAACCATCCTTCCCGAAGGCCCCGACGCCCTCGCCTCGGTCTCCACCGTCAACAACCAGTTCGTCGTCACCACCCTTCATGACGCCTGGAACCAGGTGAAACTCTTCAATCTCGACGGCTCCTTCGACCGCGACATCCCCGTCCCCGCCTTCGGCAGCGTCAACGTCTCCAGCACCCGCCGCGATTACACCGACATTTTCCTCGGCTACACCTCTTACGCCCGCCCCTACACCGTTTACCGCTACGACTTCCCCACCCACCAGCTCTCGACCTACCACGCTTCCGAAATCCAGACTGACCTCTCCCCGTTCGAAACCCGCCAGGCCTTCGCCACCTCCAAAGACGGCACCCGCATCCCCCTCTTCATCGCCTGCCGCAAAGACCTGAAGCTCGATGGCAACAACCCGGCCCTTCTCACCGCCTACGGGGGCTTCGACGTCAACACCACCCCCGGCTTCGACATCCCCATCGCTCTCTGGCTCCGTCACGGCGGCATCTACGTCACCGCCATCATTCGCGGCGGCGGCGAGTACGGCGAGGCGTGGCACCAGGCCGGCATGCTCACGCACAAGCAAAACGGCTTCGACGACTTCCAGGCCGCCGCCGAATTCCTCATCCACAACCGCTACACCACGCAAAAGCGTCTGGCCATCGATGGCGCCAGCAACGGCGGCCTGCTCACCGCCGCCTGCATGCTACAGCGCCCTGACCTCTACGGCGCGGTCCTCTCGCAGGTCCCCGTCATCGACATGCTCCGCTACAAAAAATTCGCCGCCGGCACCGGCTGGATCCCCGAGTACGGCGATGCCGAAGGATCCCCCGAAATGTTCAAAACGCTCCTTGCCTATTCCCCGCTGCACAACGTGAAGCCCGGCGTCGTCTATCCCCCGCTGCTCGTCACCACCGCCGACAGCGACGACCGCGTTGATCCCTCCCACGCCAAAAAATTCGTCGCCACCCTCCAGCCCGCCCAGCAATCCCTGCCCCCCGGTACCCCGCGCAACCCCCTGCTCCTGCGCGTCGACACCAAGGCCGGTCACGGCGGCGGCAAACCCACCGACAAAATCATCGACGAAGAAGCCGACCTCTACGCCTTCCTCTTCCGCACACTCCACATGAAGTAATCCCTCCCCAACCCCCGTCACCCGACACCCAACACCCAACACCCGACACCCAACACCCGTCCCCCGACACCCGTCCCCTACCGCGGCCACTCCACAAACCCCCGCACCTCGCCGGGCAACCCGGTCCCCGCCCGCACCGCCGCATGCACGTAATAAAACATCGACCGCCGGTAGTGCCGCAGCACCCGCTCGTTCACCGGAATCCCCCGCGCCGTCATCTCCCGCAGCGCCCACTGCCACACGTAATACTCTTCCAGCACCCGCGGCGAATAGCGCCGGAACCCCACCGCGTGATGCCCCACCTCGTGGAGAAAAATCGCCGCCGACACCGGCCCGCAAGGCCGCGGCGCGGTGATCAGCCGCTTGATCCGCCCGTCCCGGTATTTCAATTCATACGCCGCCCCGGACATCCCCTTGCGCCACTTGCGGATCGCGATGCGATAACGCTCCTTCATCTCCGCCGCCAGGGCCTCGTAGGGCGCCCGATGGCTGTGCCTTCTCCCGCCCGGCGCCCGCCCATGCCGATGCCGCAGCGCCAGCACGTCCCCCGCCACGTGCAGCCCGCGCGTCTCGCTCGACACCGGCCGCTCGTGAACCATCGCCCCGCCACCCGCCGCGCCCGGACGTTCTTCATCCGCTGCGTTCAACTGACCGCTGTTGTCTTGCATCCGTTCTTCTATCGGAACCTGGGCTCACCGAGTTGAGGCCGCGGGAATTCTACGGCCGCTTTTCCGCCAATCAATATTCTCTTCGGCCAGCCCCCGCCTCCGCCAACAAAATTGGCCCCGGCAATGCCGGGGCCAATTTAGTGAACCGCAGGCCCTCAGGACCGCGCGCCGCACAAATCTTCGATTACAGCTTCAACTTCCCGATCCGCTCCACCGCTTCCTTGATCCGCGAAACATCCACCGTCAGCGCCATCCGCAGATACCCCTCGCCCGCCGGACCGAACCCGCCGCCGGGCACCGTCACCACGTGGGCTTCCTCGATCAGCCGCGAGCACAGCTCCATGCTCGGCAGCCCCTTGGGGGTGTTCGCCCAGCAGAAAAACCCCGCGGTGGGCTTGCGGAAATTCCACCCCAAAGCGGTGAGCCCCGAGTGCAGCGCATCCCGCCGATCCCGGTAAATCTCCATCTGCTTCTTCACGTCCGCATGTTCGTAATGCTGCAGCGCCGTCGCCCCCGCCACCTGGATCGCATTGAACTGACCGCTGTCGGCGTTCCCCTTCACCTGCGCCAACGCCCCCACAATCGCCGCATTGCCCGCCGCCCACCCGATGCGCCACCCCGTCATGTTGAAGCTCTTGGACAGCGAATGAAACTCAATCGCCACCTCCTTGGCGCCCGGAATCTCCAAAATGCTGCGCGGCGCCTCCTCAAAGTACACCTCCCCATACGCCAGGTCGTTGGCGATCACCCACCCATACTTCTGCGCCATCGCCACCGCCTTCTCATAGAAAGCGCGCGGCGCCGTCGCCGCCGTCGGATTGTTCGGATAGTTGAGCCAGATCAGCTTCGCCTTCCGCCGCACATCCTCCGGAATCGCCTCCA
>JBEHXY010000449.1:0-3507 GCA_048498455.1 Planctomycetota bacterium
GGGCTGCACCGCGGCAGTGATAAGCGGGCGGGCGTTGGGGGGAGGGTGTATTTGGACGGCGGGAAGGCGGATGGAGGTGCGGAATGGGGGGGGATTTTGTAGAATGAGGGGCTTGTGTGAATTGTTATTGAGGAGCTGTGATGAGCGCTGCTGTGAACAATCCGTTTGGGGCCCGGGCCACGTTGGACACGCCGCTGGGGAAGAAGACGATTTACCGGCTGGATGCGCTCAAAGGGCTGGGGAACATTGACCGGCTGCCGATCTCGATCAAGGTGCTTTTGGAGAGCTGCCTGCGGAACGTGGATGGGCGGGCGGTGACGGAAGCGGATGTGAAGGCGATTGCGGCGTATACGGCGAAGGCACCGGAGAATTTTGAGATTCCGTTCATGCCGGGGCGGGTGGTGTTGCAGGATTTCACGGGGGTGCCGGCGGTGGTGGACCTGGCGGCGATGCGGGCGGCGATGAAGCGGATGGGCGGGGATCCGAAGAAGGTGAATCCGCTGGTGCCTTGCGACCTGGTGATCGATCACAGCGTGCAGGTGGATGCATTTGCCAGCGGAATGGCGCTGACGATCAACAACAAGCTGGAGTTTGAGCGGAACACGGAGCGGTACCAGTTTTTGAAGTGGGGACAGGGGGCGTTCAACAATTTCCGGGTGGTGCCGCCGAGCACGGGGATCGTGCACCAGGTGAACCTGGAATACCTGGCGAAGATTGTGTGGGAGAAGGAGGGGGTGCTGTTCCCGGATTCGCTGGTGGGGACGGATTCGCACACGACGATGATCAACGGGGCGGGGGTGCTGGGGTGGGGCGTGGGCGGGATTGAGGCGGAGGCGGTGATGCTGGGGCAGCCGATCGACATGCTGCTGCCGGAGGTGATTGGGTTCAAGATGACCGGCAAGCTGAAAGAAGGCGTGACGGCGACGGACCTGGTGCTGGTGGTGACGCAGATTCTGCGGTCACTGGGGGTGGTGGAGAAGTTCGTGGAATTCTTTGGTCCGGGGTTGGCGGAGATGCCGCTGGCGAATCGTGCGACGATCGCCAACATGGCGCCGGAGTATGGGGCGACGTGCGGGTTCTTCCCGGTGGACGAGCAGACGATGAAATATCTGCGGATGACGGGGCGGGACGAGGCGCTGTGCCAGACGATCGAGCTGTACTGCAAGACGAACGGGTTCTGGCGGCTGGACAACGCGGAGATTGATTACACGAAGGTGGTGGAGCTGGATCTGTCGACGGTGGAGCCTTCGCTCGCCGGGCCGCGGCGCCCGCAGGACCGGGTGTCTCTGACGAACATGCGGCCGGCGTGGGAAAAGGAATTGGGCGGTCTGTACGGCAAACGGAAGAAGGTGGCCGCGGCGGGCGGAGAGGAGCAGGGCGGCGGAACGGCGGTGGCGGTGGCGGAGGATCCGGGGTTTGCGGGGGTGGAGATGACGTATGAGAAGCAGACGTTCCCGTTGAAGCATGGGGCGGTGGTGGTGGCGGCGATCACGAGCTGCACGAACACGAGCAATCCGTCGGTGATGATCGCGGCGGGGCTGGTGGCCAAGAAGGCGCACGCGCGCGGGCTTACGCGCAAGCCGTGGGTGAAGACGTCTCTGGCGCCGGGGTCGACGGTGGTGATGGAGTATTACAAGAAGGCGGGGCTGGTGGGGGACCTGGATGCGCTGGGGTTCAACCTGGTGGGGTTCGGGTGCACGACGTGCATCGGGAACTCGGGGCCGCTGCCGGAGGAGATCAGCAAGACGATCAACGACCACGACCTGGTGGTGGCGTCGGTGCTATCGGGGAACCGGAATTTTGAAGGGCGCATCAACCCGGATGTGAAGGCGAATTACCTGGCGTCGCCGCCGCTGGTGGTGGCGTATGCGATTGCGGGGACGGTGGACATTGACCTGGACAAGGATCCGCTGGGGACGGACAAGGCGGGGCGGCCGGTGTATCTGAAGGACATCTGGCCGAGCACGCAGGAGGTGGAGGACACGGTGGCGGCATGCGTGACGCGCGAGCAGTTCGTGAAGCAGTATGCGGACGTGTTCAAGGGGAGCGACGAGTGGCGTGCGATTCACACGAGCAAGGGGGAGCTGTTTGAGTGGGATGAGAACTCGACGTATGTGCAGGAGCCGCCGTTCTTCGTGGAGATGAGCAAGGAGCCGAGCGCGATTCAGCCGATTCATGGGGCGCGGGCGCTGGCGTACCTGGGGGATTCGGTGACGACGGATCACATTTCGCCGGCGGGGTCGATCAAGAAGGATTCGCCCGCGGGCAAGTTTTTGATCGGCAAGGGGGTGCCGGTGAGCATGTTCAACAGCTATGGCGCGCGGCGTGGGGATTACCGGGTGATGACGCGCGGGACATTCGCCAACATCCGGGTGAAGAACAAACTGGCGGCGGGGACGGAGGGCGGGTGGACGACGGACTACACGGACGGGACGGTGAAGAGCATTTACGATGCGAGCGTGAACTATCACAAGAGCCACACGCCGCTGGTGGTGCTGGCGGGCAAGGATTACGGGATGGGCTCTTCGCGCGACTGGGCGGCGAAGGGGACGTTCCTGCTGGGCGTGCGGGCGGTGATCGCGGTCAGTTTTGAGCGTATTCACCGGAGCAACCTGGTGGGGATGGGGGTGTTGCCGCTGACGTTCAAGGCGGGGCAGGATGCGAAGACACTGGGGTTGGACGGGACGGAGACGTTTGATGTGGCGGTGAATGACGCGGTGAAGCCGCGGCAGGACATCACCCTGACGGCGACGAAGGCGGACGGCACGAAGGTGACGTTCGAGACGACCTGCCGGATCGATACGCCGGTGGAGGTGGATTACTACCGGAACGGCGGGATTCTGCACACGGTGTTGCGGACGATGGCGAAGGCTGGGGCGGGGGGGACGACGGGATAAATGGTCTACGAATGAACACGAATGGACACAAATGGGGGTTGTGGTTCGTGCGATTGAACAAGAGGCGGCTGCAGCTTTGGACTGCGGCCGCTTTTGTTTTTGCAGGGGCCGGGAGGGATCGCGGTGGTCGGGTCAGGGTTTTTTGGGGGCGAGGCTGGTGACGATGGTGAGGAGTTCGGCGGGTTCGACGGGTTTGGCGAGGTGTTGCTGGAAGCCGGCGCGGATGGCGCGCATGCGGTCTTCGGAGCGGGCGTAGGCGGTGAGGGCGATGGCGGGAATGGCGGCGGCGGGAGGGGGGAGGTTGCGGATTTTGGTGATGAGGGAGTAGCCGTCTTCGCCGGGCATGCCGATGTCGCTGACGAGGAGGTCGAAGGGGGCGGATTGCAGGAGGCGGAGGGCATCGGGGGCGGAGGGGGCGGTGGTGACGCGGGCTTTGCAATCTTCGAGGAGCCGTTTGACGACGTTGCGGGCGTCGAGCTCGTCGTCGACGACGAGGATGTGGACGCCGGCCAGGTTGTTTTCGTCGTTGCAGACTTCGGGGGGAGGACCGGCGGTGGGATGGCGGCGTTGCTCGGGTGCGTCGGGCTGGGGCTGCACGACGGTGAGGGGG
>JBEHXY010000450.1:0-3475 GCA_048498455.1 Planctomycetota bacterium
TGTCGATGACGAGCTGGTTGGCGTCCCAGATGGTTTTGCCGCGGAGGAATTCGGGGACGGAGTCGTCGTAGCGGCCGTCGGGGAGGACGGGGTTGTAGATTTCGAGATTGTATTTGAGGCCGGTCTGGTAGTCCTCTTTGCCGTGGCCGGGGGCGGTGTGGACGAGACCGGTGCCGTCTTCGAGGGTGACGTAGTCGGCGAGGACGACGGGTTGGAGGCGCGAGGGGTCGAGGGGGTGACGGTATTGCACGCCCATTTCCACGAGCAGGCGACCAGGAAATGGATCGCTGATTTCGTGGAGGTGCACGCCCTCCCCTGAAACCGCTTTTCCTGCCAAGTCCTTCGCGACGATGACTAAATGTTTTTTGCGACCCTCAGGATCTTCTGAGGAATTACGGGAGTAGGCGACGCATACATATTCGTTGTCGGGGTGGAAGGCCACGGCGCGATTCGCTGGAAGCGTCCAGGGAGTGGTGGTCCAGATCATAAGCGACAGCGGCATCGCGTTGCGGTGCTTCACGATGAAAGGCGCAAGGGGCGGCTTAAAAAAGGCGGTGTCCATCTCGAAGTTGACATAGATCGAGCTGTCCTTGCGGTTGGCATATTCCAGCTCCGCTTCGGCGAGGGCGGTGCGGTCGTTGGTGCACCAGTGGACGGGTTTTTTCTGGCGGTAGACGAGGTCGCGCTGGACGAGTTCGGCGAGCACTTCGAGGATGCCGGCTTCGTATTTGGGGTCGAGGGTGAGGTAGGGGCGTTCGAATTCGCCGAAGATGCCGAGCCGCTGGAAAGAGTCGCCCTGGAGTTTGACGTACTTCATGGCGTAGTCCGCGCACTTCTTGCGGAGTTCTTCCTTGGAGAGTTCGCGGAACTTGGGGCCGAGCTCTTTCTGGATGGCGCTCTCGATGGGCAGGCCGTGGCAATCCCAGCCGGGGACGTAGGGCGAATCGTGACCCTGCATGGTGCGGAACTTTACAACGATGTCCTTGAGGACTTTGTTGATCAGGTGGCCGATGTGGATGTCGCCGTTGGCGTAGGGCGGGCCGTCGTGGAGGACCCATTTGCCGGCGCCATGCTTGCGGCCGCGGATCTGCTGATAGAGCCTGGCGTCCTGCCAGGATTTGAGCATGGCCGGTTCGCGCTGGGTGAGGTTGGCCTTCATCTCAAAGGCGGTCTTGGGCAGGTTGAGGGTGTCTTTGTAATTGGGTGCGGAAGCATCCGTCATGAGCAATCTCATTTGCAAGGTTGGTCAGGCTGATCGGAAACGCGGGGCCGGGCTAAGCGGAGGGATCCGGTTAGCCCCGGGTAATGGGGATGGGCACGCGAAGGGTGCGCGGCGGGGGGGTGGTGGAGGCGCTGTTCATCGCAGAAGTATAGCGGGAAAGCCGCGGAGGTAAATGGGCGCGGCGGGGCCAAGGGGCGGCGGGGGCGGGGGAAAGTCCAAAAGGCGGGCGGGTCGCTCATCCGTGGCATTCCGATTGCGGATGAGCTTCCCGGGCGGGGCGCCCCGCATCCGATGGCCGGTGCGGCGCTGAAAAGCGGTATCCAATGGAGATCCACGCATGCTGAAGCGTCGCCCGGCGGCTGTTTTCCTGTGTGCCATGGTGTCCCTGTGCATGTGCATTTCCGTCGCGGGCTGCACCTTCAGCAAGAAAGTGTCCTACCACGTCAACAGCGATTACCACGTGTCGGATCCCCAGTTTTCGCGGTTGATGGGGAACCTTCTTGGCCCGCCGCTGGTCGGGGGAAACACCGTTCAGACGCTGCAGAACGGCGACGAGATTTTTTCCGCGATGCTCGCCGACATTCGCGGGGCCCAGCGCACCATCACCTTTGAGACCTATGTGTACTGGTCTGGCGAGGTGGGGAAGTCCTTTGCCGATGCGTTTGCGGAGCGGGCTCGGGCGGGCGTGAAGGTGCACGTGATGATCGACTGGTTCGGCAGCAAGGAAATCGATCATGGCTTCGTGCGGCGGATGAAGGACGCTGGGGTGGAGCTGTACCAGTATCACCCGGTGTATTTTTATGATTTGACGACCTTTGCGCAGCTCGATCACCGCACGCATCGCAAGTTGCTGGTGGTCGACGGCAAGGTGGCGTTCACGGGGGGCGTGGGGATCGCGGATGAATGGTCCGGCCATGCGAGCGATCCGAAGCATTGGCGCGACAACCATTACCGCATCCAGGGGCCGGTGGTGGCGCAACTGCAGGCGGCATTCATGGAAAACTGGCTGCAGACCACGGGCAACGTGCTGGAGGGCGACGACTACTTTCCCCCATTGGAACCTGCCGGCACGATCACGGCGCAGGTGTTCAAGAGCAATTACCACGGGGGCAGCGAAAGTATGCAATTGCTTTACCTGCTGTCGGTGGCGTCGGCGGCACACACGATACAAATGGAGAGCGCCTATTTCGTGCCTGACGACCAGACGATCGAGTTCCTGCTGGCGGCCCGGAAGCGGGGCGTGAACGTCGAAATCATCGTCCCCGGGCCGCACATCGACGAGAAGGTGGTGCGCGCGACCTCGCGCTCGCGCTGGGGGAAACTGCTCGCCGCCGGGGTGAAGATTTATGAATTCCGCCCCACGATGTTCCACTGCAAGCTGCTGGTCGTGGACAACCTGTGGGTGTCCATCGGCTCTTCGAACCTGGACAACCGGTCGTTCCGCCTGAACGACGAGGCCAACCTGAACGTGCTCGATGGGGGTTTTGCGCAGTCGCAGGCGGCGATGTTCGAGGCGGACAAAAAGCGTTCGCGCGAAATCACGTATGACCGCTGGAAGCACCGGCCGCTGTGGGAGCAGCTCACCGGCCAGGCGGCGAATCTGTTCGGGGATGAACTGTAAAAGCGGCGCTTATCCCGGCCCGAAGAGGGCGGTTCCCACGCGGATCATGGTCGCGCCTTCCTCCACCGCCACGCCGTAATCCGCGGACATGCCCATGGAGAGATGCACGAAGCGGTCGCCGCCGATTTTGCGGAAGCGGATTTCCTCGAAGAGTTCCTTGAGCCGCGCGAAGACCGGGCGGGCCCCTTCCGGATTGCCGGACTGCGGCGCCATGGCCATGAGGCCGACGAGATGCACATCGTCCATGGTGTCGATCTGTTCGGCGAGGTGCAGGGCGGCGCCGACGGCGACGCCGAACTTGGTGGATTCGCCCGCCACATTCACCTCCAGGAGCACCTGCATCGGGCGCGGCCGGGCGCCGCCGGGACCGGCGGGGGCTTTCTCGGCCTCATCCTGGATTTCCTCGGCGAGGCGCAGCGAATCGACGGAATGGATCATGCGGGCGATGGGCAGGACGGGCTTGACCTTGTTGCGCTGCAGGTGGCCGATCATGTGCCAGCGCACGCCGCCCTCGGCGTGGTAGCCGGGGGGCGGCAACTTCTTATCGGTGCGGGTCTGCTGGCGCGCCAGCCATTCATCGAGCTGGGCGGCCAGGGCGGTAACGGTGGCGATCGGGGTGGTCATCGAATTGG
>JBEHXY010000451.1:0-3466 GCA_048498455.1 Planctomycetota bacterium
GTTCTTCTCGATGATCAGCGGAATCGTGAACAGGTAATCCCCGTTCTTCACCACGTAGTCGTACGCCCCCGTGCGGATCGCCAGCGCCGCCGTCTGCCGCACGTTTTCCCCCGTCACCACGATCACCGGCCGGTCGCACCGCTCCATCACTTCCTTCAGGAAGTCCATCCCCATCATGTCCGGCAGGTTGAAGTCCGTCAGGATGATGTCGAATTGCTGCAACTCCCACCCCAGTGCCTCGTGACCGCACGCCACGCCCGTCACCGTGCCCCGCCCGAAATGGTCCTCCAGCGTCTCCTTCATCAGGTCCCGCTGGTCCACATCATCTTCTACGATCAGGATTCGCATGCGATCCTCAATTTGCCCTGCAACAGAGTACTACGCGCCAGGACCTCAACGACTTACGCCACTTCGCTCACGTTCGCGCGCTTCGGAAACTGGTGGATCCGCAGCCAGTAGTCCGCCGTGCACACCACCGTCCGCATGAACGTCTCCGCGTCCGTGGGCTTGTTGGTGTAGCTGTTGGCGCCGTTCGCCATCGCCAGCCGCTTCTGACCGTCGTCCGTCACCCCCGTCATCATCACCACCGCCATGTCCGCAAACCGGCGGTCACGCCGGATCGCCCGCAGCGCCTCCTGCCCGCCCATCCCCGGCATCTCGATGTCCATCAGCACCAGGCCCGGCCGCGGCACATCGGCGTACTTCCCCTCGTGCCGCAGGAACAACAGCGCTTCCTCGCCGCTCGAGACTTCGAACACTTCCGGCGCAGGACGCCCCGGGTGCCCCTCTTCGATCGCATCGCGGATCAGCTGCCGGCAATCCTCGTCGTCGTCGACGATCAGGATCGGCACCGCCTGCACGTTGAATTTGAACACGTCTCTCATGCTGCCACCTCGTGAAATGCCTCAAAATGACTGGCCGGAAGCGCCATGTAAAAGCTGGTGCCTTCGCCCAGCACACTCTCCACCCACAGCCGCCCGTGATACGTTTCCACAATGCTCTTCACGTACGCCAGCCCCACACCCTTGCCCGGGATCTTCAACATCGACGCATTCTTCGCACGCCTGAACACCCGGAACAGCTGCGGCAAATCCTCCGCCGCAATCCCCATCCCCGTGTCCGAAAAACAAATCACCACCTCCCGCGCCTCCCACTTCATCCCCACCGTGATCTCCCGCGGTCCATCCTCACGCATGTACTTCGTCGCGTTGTCGATCAGGTTCTGGAACGCCTGCCGCATCCGCGCCTTCTCGCACTTCATCACCGGCAGATGCGCCAGCAGCCGGAACGAAATCCGCCGCGTCTCAAAATCCCCCGCAAATCCTTCCGACACCGCCGTCATCAGCTCGTGCAGGTCCACCTGCTCGATCCGCTCGCGCCGGCTCTTGATCCGCGAAAGCTCCAGCAGCTCGTTGAGCAGCTCGCTCTCCACGTCCACGTTCTTCAGGATCCGGTCCAGCCGCTGCACCGCGTCCGCCGGCAACGCCTCGCCATACTTGTTCTTCAGCACCCCCGCCATGCCCGCGATGTTCCGCAGCGGCGCGTTGAGATCGTGGCTCACCGCCCGCAGGAAATCCTCCTTCTCCGCCATCTCCGAGGTCAGCTTCCGGTTCACCCGCTCCAGCTCCTCCGTCCGTTCCAGCACCTTCTGCTCCAGCCCCATGTTCGCCCGCCGCACTTCGTCCTGCTGCGCCCGCAGCGTCTCGGCCATCTGGTTGAACGCGTCCGCAAGCTCCCCCAGTTCGTCCGAACGCGACAGCTCCACCTTCACCAGCGTGCCGGTCTCCGCCAGCGCCCGCGACGCCCCCGCCAGCCGCTGGATCGGCACCGTGATGTGCCGCGCCACCAGCCCCGCGATCGGCAACGCCAGCAGCACCACGCCGATGCTCGCCAGCAGCACGAACGCCTCCAGGTACCGCACCTGCGACGCCTCCGCCCGCCCGTCCATCGCCACGTGCAGATACCCCACCAGCCGCGACGGCTGGTCCTTCACCGCCGGAGAAAACATCGGCGCCGCCACCGCATAACCGTTGGCTTCCGCCTGCGGTAACCGCCACACGCGTCCGATCTTTCCTTTCAATCGCTGTTCGCCCCCGGTGATTTCCTTGCGGTAATCCGCCCACGCCTCCGCCTCGCGCACGTAGCTCGCCACCGGCCGCATGTCGACGTCCGTGACGACCGCGAACTCGATCCCCTTGGTCTGCGAAAATGCGCTCAGCTGCGATTCCACAAGTTCCGGCGGAAGCTTGCCCTCTTCGCTCGGCAGCGCCGCCGCGACGCCAAACGCGAACTCCTCCACCTGCGTCCCCATGTTGGTTCGCAACATCGAGCGCGTGTTTTCCAGCGAGATCCACCCGCAGGCCGCGACCACCGCCACCAGCAGCACCAGCAGGATGATGGTGGTTTTGAGCGGCAGGGTGAGGCGGGTGCGGAAGCGCGCAGCGCGTCGCTGCTGCCCTCCCGTTGCTGCCTGGTCGTGTGCCGCGCGCAGTGCCATAATCCCTAATGCAGAGACGCTTTCTCAGGCATGTCATCGGGGTTTTCCCCTGCTCCCTTAACCACCCACCCGCCCGAAAATCCCTCCGCAACCCTCCCTTGGGCACCATTATCGGCCGCCAGCCCCCGTCAGCCGCGCAGGGCGTGCGCGTTTGTCGCTTATCGCAAAATCTCCCATGCGTTTCGCAGCACCACGTGCGCCCTGGCCGCCTCGATCTTTACCCGCGGCCTCGCCTTAAATGGGTTGTAGAGCGGGTCGCCGACAAAGCCGACACGCCAGCTCACCCAGGGGTTGGTCACTTCCCACACTTCTCCCTGCGTAAATTCGCCCGTGAGCAGAAGCGGGAAAAACAGCGACGGCTTGGGAAAACTCGACAGGTAGGGTTCGGCCGTGGCGCCCAGCGTTCCGGCGACCCCCCGGTGCAGAAGCTGCGTGACCCAGCCGGTGTCCTCGGGCTTGTGAAGCGTCGGCATCTCGAGGCTGGCGACGTGGTAGCCCACCGCCCCCGGCACCCATTGGCAGCTTTCGTGGTAGCTGTGTAGCGAGTACCAGCCGCAGTACAGCGCCGCGTCGGGACAATCCTTCGCCTCGAGCAATTCGGGCCGGTCGTCGAGGACGGTTTCGATCGAGGCGTGTTCCTTGAGCCATGCGGAGGCGGTTCGCAGATCGGCATCGAACGCGGAGTAGGCGTCGGTGCCGGTGAGGCCGCGGGCGTCGAGATAAATCTTGCCGTTGAGGCCGGTCTTCTCGACCTTGAGCGCGCGGTTGACGAGATCCATGGCGGCGGCGGGGGTGGTGCCATCGATCCGCGCGACGAGCAAGGTCCGCGGCACGTCGGTCATGCGCTGGATGCTGGGCCACAGTTCCAGGTTGCGCGGGTTGAGCACCCAGCGGCCGCGGGCGTAATTCTGGTCGGTGGCCAGCAGCAGGGCGAGCTCGCTGTCGAAGCAGGCCTCGCTTTCGGCGGGG
>JBEHXY010000452.1:0-3462 GCA_048498455.1 Planctomycetota bacterium
CGGCCGGCAGATTGCCCGTGGAGGTGGGAATGGGATCGCCGTGGGGATCGGTCTCGGGGTGGCCCAGCAGGCCGTCGATCCGTGCCAGCAGCTTCTCGGAGATCACGTGCTCAAGCTCCTCGGCCTCCTCGTGCACCTCCGACCAGTCCAGCCCCACCACCTTCACCAGGAATAATTCCACCAGCCGATGGCGGCGCAACACGTGCAACGCCAACTGGTTGCCGCTGTCGGTCAGTTGCACCCCCGAGCGCGGCGAATAGTGCACCAGCCCCGCATCCGCGAGCGCTTTGACCATCGCCGTCGCGGTCCCCGGCACCACCGACATGATGGTCGCCAGCCGCCCCATGGCGACAGCCTCGCCCGGCACGCTCTCCTGCTCCAGGTAAAGCTGCTTGAGATAATTCTCGATGGTTCTGCTGGCCACAGATTCGCCTTTTCGCTCGCGCCGTCGGCACGTCTTTTGATAACATCATTGACCTTTGTTGTCCAGTCGATGATACTATTTTGAGTCATCAAAATAGGCCGGACGACCGATAGATTTTCGGCCGGTCGCGCCGTCCGTTCCTCCCGCCTTCCCTTGGAGTGATTTCACCCATGGATGTCCCCGCCGGTTCCCCGCTCCCCTATGCCTCGCCTCCCCCACCCACCGCCAGTCACGGCGAATCCCTCAACGATATCCGCGGCACCGTCGCCCTGCCTGAACATGGATCGGGCTTCTTCCGCACCTGGCTCGCCTTTTCCGGCCCCGCCCTCCTGGTCTCCGTCGGCTACATGGATCCCGGCAACTGGTCCACCGACCTCTCCGCCGGCGCCGAATACAAATACAAACTCCTCTGGGTCGTCGCCCTCTCCAGCTTCATGGCCATCATCTTGCAGATCTGCGCCGCCAAGCTCGGCGTGGTCACCGGCAAGGACCTCGCCCGCGCCTCCCGCGATTATGCCCCGCGCTGGACCCGCTGGCCCAACTGGATCACCACCGAGCTCGCCATCGCCGCCTGCGACCTCGCCGAGGTCCTCGGCAGCGCCGTGGCGATTCACCTCCTCCTGCCGCGCATCAGCATCCTCGTCGCCGTCCTGATCACCTCGCTCGACGTCCTGGTGCTCATGGCCCTGCAAGGCCTGGGCTTCCGCAAGATCGAGTCCTTCATCCTGGTGCTGGTTTCCACCATCGCCGGCTGCTACTTCATCGAGCTGTTTTACTTCGGCCACGCCCAGCGCGACGCCGCGGAAATCGGCGCCTCTCTGCTCCGCCCCACCTTCCCCGACAAAAACGCCCTCTTCATCGCCATCGGCATCATCGGCGCCACCGTCATGCCCCACAACCTCTACCTCCACAGCGCCATGGTGCAGACCCGCAAACTCCAGAAGGACGAACGCTCCATCAAGCGCGCCATCCGCTACAACTCCCTCGACTCCGTCTTCGCCCTCTCCATCGCCTTCCTCGTCAACGCCTCGATTCTCATCCTGGCGGCGACGACCTTCTTCGGAAAACACGGCCTCACCCTTCCCGACGGCCGCCCGATCGAAAAGGACTGGATCCAGGGCGCTTACCACACGCTCTCGCCGCTGCTCAACGCCGGCCCTGCCAGCGCCCTGTTCGCCATCGCCCTCCTGGCCTCCGGCCAATCGTCCACCATCACCGGCACCCTCGCCGGGCAGGTCGTGATGGAAGGCTTCATGTCCTGGCAGATCCGCCCCTGGGTGCGCCGCCTCGTCACCCGGCTGCTGGCCATCCTCCCCGCCGTGTTCGTCATCGGCTATTACGGCGACCAGCGCGTCAACGACCTGCTCAACCTCTCGCAGGTCATCCTCGGCCTGCAGCTTCCCTTCGCCATGATCCCCCTGCTGATCTTCACCAGCAGCCGCCGCGTCATGGGCCTGCACACCAACGGTCTGTTCCTCAAGATCGCCGGCTGGTCGGCCGCCACGCTCATCACCGCGCTGGACATCTACCTGCTGTATTCCTCCTTCACGGGCAAAAATTAACCGCCGCTTCGGTTAAAATGGCGGCAGTCTTCCGGGCTCCATGCGCCCCGCGCCCAGGCTTCCCATGCACCGTTTTTTGCGGAGGTGTCGCATGTATGACACGATCCTCATGACCCTGGGCGCCAGCCCCTCCGACCGCGCGGTCATCGACCACATCCTGGCCCTGGCCAGGCTTTGCCACAGCCGTGTCATCCTGTTGCACGTCTGCGACGGCTGGGCGGCGCGCAAGTTCGGCGACCAGGCCGTCAGCCCCGAAATCACCGAGGACCACGCCTATCTGGAAAAGACCCTGCAGGAATTCGAGGCCGCCGGGATTCCCGCACGCACCGAGATCCGCTTCGGCGACCCCAAGCGCGAAATCCTCAAATTCGTCGCCGAAAATCCCTGCGACCTCATCGCCATGGGCACCCACGGCCACCGCCTGCTGGGCGATCTGGTGTGGGGCGCCACCGCCTCGCACGTGCAGCACCGGGTGGATGTGCCCGTCCTGCTGATCCGCGGAAAAAAGCCCGCCCCGCCCCCGGCCCACGCGGCCCCCGAAACGGCGCGCGTGCAGCGCCCATGACAAAACCTCCGCCCGGCCGTACCATCCACCTTTCCTCTGGGTCCTCCCTCTCGTGCTGACTGCTCTGTCCCCCCCTGCTGTCGCGAAACCATGGAACTCCGCCACCTCCGCTATTTTGTCGCCGTCGCTGAAGACCTGCACTTCGGCCGGGCGGCCCAGCGCCTGAAAATCGCCCAGCCGCCGCTCTCGCAACAGATCCAGAAGCTGGAGCGCGAGCTGGGCGTGGCCCTCTTCACGCGCTCGCGCCGCTCCGTGCAGCTCACCGACGCCGGCCGGGCGCTGCTGCCCGAAGCCCAGCGCATTCTCGCCGCCGCGCTCGCCGCCGCCGATCTCGCTCGCCGCGCCGGCGCCGGCGAAGTCGGACATCTCTCCATCGGCTTTGTCTCCTCCGCCATGTACCTCATGCTCCCCAAACTCCTCCGCCACCTTCATCAGGACGCCCCCAACGTCCGCGTCACCCTGCGCGACATGCCCACCCACAACGTGATCGACGGCCTCCTGCACCGCACCCTGGACCTGGGCATCACGCGCGGACCCGCCCGCGATCCCGGCCTCCACATGATCAAGCTCAGCGACGACCCCTTCATCGGCGCCTTCCCCGAGGACCACCCCCTCGCCGGCCAGGGACCCCTCGATTTCGCCGCCGTCGCCCCGGAGAACATCCTGATTTTCCCCCGCCACCTGCGGCCGGAACTCTACGACGCCGTCAACGCCGTCTGCCACCGCGCCGGCTTTTCCCCCACCCTCGACGAGCAGGACGTCTCGCCGCACCAGGTGATCCTGGCGCTGGTCGCCGCCGGACGCGGCATCGCCCTGGTGCCCGAGTCCTTCAAGTCCGTCGCTTATCCCGGCGTGGTCTACCGCCCCTTCACCGTGCCGCCGATTTCGATGGAAATCCTGCTGGCCTGGCA
>JBEHXY010000453.1:0-3457 GCA_048498455.1 Planctomycetota bacterium
AACGCATTCTCGTAAACCTTCTCCAGAAACCCCGCCCCCAACGTGTTGCTCACCTGAAAACTCGCTTGAATCACTGCCCTTGTAATTTCATCAAAGCATCGGCGTTCATCCGCGTTCATCGGCGGTTCCCTTTGGCGTCCCTGTGGCTTATTCTTCCTCCCCCTTCCAATGAATCCCCGACAACTCATTCTCCGAATCCCGCTCCACCACCACGTCCGCCGTCTTCTTCGTCGATTCCGCGATCCGCGCGTTCGGCAAATCAATCCGCTTCACCCAGTCCTTCGCCGCCTCCACCGTCCGCCCCCCCTTGATGTGCCGCTCCATCAGCTTCATCATGATGATCGGCGCCGGACCATCCACGTAAATCTTCATGTCAAAAAACGCCGGCAGCCCCGCAAACGGCCCCCGGTCCACCAGCAGGTAATTCCCCTCCACAAACACCACGTTCGTCACCACCGGTATCCGGTACTTGTTCGGAACCACGTCGTGCGCAAACCGCGAATACCCCGGCCAGTCCACCACCTCCTTCCGCTCCCGCAACGCCTCCAGGTGCTTCCGCAAGCTCGCCACGTCGATCGTGTCCGGCTGCCCCTTCACATCCATCAGGTTGATCGTCTCCCCGTCCGCCAGCTTCCGCACATGCGCCTTCAAATACGCGTTCGGATAGTGAAAACCATCCATCGGCAACGCCATCCCATGCGCATCATGGTGCAGCATCTGCTTGTACACCATCCAGTTCAATTCTTCGGCAAACACCGACTTCCCCACCCCCGGAGGCCCCGCAATCGCCACCAGTATCCGCCGCGGCTGCGCCGCCTGCCACACATCCCGCAACCGCCCCAGCAACGGCCGCCAGTACCCGGACCACGCCGCCGTCGTGATCAGCGAGTTCACCACGTGATCGCTCACCGACAACTCGAACGGCTTGTTCAAAAACCACGGCATCGGAGGTATGACGTCGATGCTCAAAACAGCCCCCTCATAAAGCGCACCCCCATACTACACCACATCCCCAACCCCCTGACAATCCCCTCACCTGTTTTGGCCCCACCCGACTACCCGCTCGCCACCGCCGCCCCGCTCCCGCACCGCGCGTTGCCCTCGCACCCCGTCCCCGCGCAATACCCGCACGAAAAATCGCTCCCCACGCAATGCCCGATCCGCTCCACCATCACCGCCGCAATCTTCTCATCCAGCCCCAAGGGCTGCGTCACGTGATACTTCACCCCCGGATGCCGCGCCGCCGCCGCCGCCGCCAGCGCCGGAATGTCCGTCGTCGAATGACGCCCCGGCGATAAAAAGTACGGATGCACCACCACCACCGTCGCCCCCTGCTCCACACACTTGTCGAACGCCTGCTCGATCGTCGGCTCGCACAACTCCATGTGCGCCGGCTCCACGATCCCTACCCCCGACACCCGCTTGAACATCAATGCCACCTCCACCAGCATCTCGTTCGCCGCGGCCTTCTTCGACCCGTGATCCACCACCACCAGCCCCACCACCTGCCCCGCCACGTTCAACGCGCCCAGTGCCATCGCACCCTCACCACTCAAAAACCCATCCAATGTCTGACCAGCAAGCAGCCCCCCATTATACCCACCCCCACCCCAAAAGCCCCGCCGCCACCGCTCCACGGCGCCTCCCCGCCCCTGCAGCCCCTCACTCCGCACTCCGCTTCTCCGCCGCCTCCAACCCCGCAATCCCCTTGGCGCCACCGCCCCCCGCCGCCGCGACCTCCGTCTGCTTCCCCCGCCGGAACATCTTCCGCAACCGCCCCGGCGGCGTGTTGTCCGGTGACATCGGCGTCCGCCGCTCGTCCGGCGGCGCATTGACCAGGTCGTAATTCGTCGTGTCCTTCTCCCGCCGCGCGCTGATGAACCCCCACAGCACCACCAAATCCGCCACCAGCGGAATCGCCACCATGATCCCCAGGAACCCGAACAACACCCCGAACACCAGCACCGAAATAATCGTCACCAGCACCGGCAGCTCCACCCCGAATTTCATCACCGCTGGCGAAATCGTGTAGCTCTGGATCGTCTGCACGATGATGAACATCCCCACCACATAGAGAAACTTGTCCGGCTCCGCGATCAACGTCAGCAGCAACGCCGGCATCGCCCCGATCAGCGGCCCGATGTTCGGAATCAACTCCCCAAGCCCCGCGAAAAAGCCCAGCACATACGCCCCAGGCACCCCCAGCAGCCACAGCCCCGTCCCCGTCAGAATCGTCGAACTCGCCACGTTCGACAAACTCGCCAGCGCCCACCCCCGGTGCGCCTGCGCCATCTCGTTGAACAGCTTCGTCGCCTCCAGCCGCGAATCCTTCGGCAACAAACACCGGATCGTCTTCAAATGATCCGCACCATCCACCAACATATAAAGCACGATGAAGTACATGATCACCAGCCAGCTGATGATCTCCACCCCCGTCATCGCGTTCTCAAACACCGTCTTCACCGTGGGCATCGCCCCGGACACCGCCTTCCCCACGTCGAAATCATCCGCCGCCGCCGTTGCCGGGGCCGTTTCACTCGCCGCAGCCATCTGTGTTTGCGGCGCACTCGCCGGCGCTGCGCCAGCCGCCAATGCATCCGCCGGCGCACTCGCCGCCGCCGCAGCGCTCCGTGCGGCCGGCTTCTTCGCGCTCGCAAACGAGTAACGCTTCTTCAACTCGTTGACCGTCTTGTTGATGCGGTCCGGCGCCTGCTTCAAGTTCGACGACAACGCCTCCGTCTGGTTGTAAATGCTGTTCCCCACCACCCACAGCACCCCGCCCAGGATGATCACCCCGCCCACCATCACGATCACGCTCCCGAACCCCCGCCGAATCCCATGCTTCTTCAGCCACTGCACCGGCGCTTCCAGGATCGTCGCCGCGATCAGGCTCAGATACAGCAGCAGGATGAACCACGTCAGGTAATAAAAAAACCAACCCGCCAGCGCCGCCAGCAGAATCCCCAGCATGATCGACAACGCCATCGGCATCGACCGCTTCACCGCCGCCGGCGCCGATGTCATCACCTGCGAGCCAACTTGCCCCCCCGCTCCGCTGGTGCCGCCCGCCTCCACCGTCTCCGACGGCAGCACCTTCTCGCTCGACAACGATTCCGTGGGTTTCTCTTCAGCCATTCAATCGTACTCCTGTTCCCCATCTCCCCAATAGCAAAGCAGAGGCCACACCGCCAACCATCGCCCCGCCCTCACCCATCCAACGCCCCGCATGGCCCGCCATTTGCCCTCCACTCCCGCCGTCCGTCCGCTGTCCGTCCCGCTGTCCAGTTTTTTGTGTTTTCTGCGGGGGTAACCCATAATCCCGCCATGCCCGCCGTCCTCCTCTACTTCCAGCTTCACCAGCCCTTCCGCCTCCGGAAGTACACCGTCTTTGACACCGACCACGCCTATTTCGACGCCAAAACCAACGCCGCCCTCCTCCGCAAGTTCGCCGAAACCG
>JBEHXY010000454.1:0-3452 GCA_048498455.1 Planctomycetota bacterium
CCTTTTCCTCGGCCGCAAGCGCGGCGGTGGCCCGCTCGTCCGCCCGATAGCGCTCGTACGCAATCCGGATGTAAGACCACACCGCCAGCCCCGACAGCAGCACCAGCACGACCGCCGCCGCCGTCACCGGCACGCGGTGCTTGCGCAGCCGCTTGGAAAGGAAGTAGGCGACCGTCGCAGGCCGCGCTTTGAGCGGCTCGCCCTGCAGATAGTTTTTTAAATCCGCGGCCAGGTCTCCGGCGGCCGCATAGCGACCCTCCCGCTTGAGCGCCAGCGCCTTGAGCAGCACCGCTTCCAGGTCGCGGTCCAGGCTCGGCATCGCCACCCGCGGCGGAATGATCTCTTCCTCCGCAATCCGCCGCACCACGCTCGCGTAGGAACCGCTCAGATCGTGCGGCGGCTTCCTGGTCAGCAGGTTGTAAAGAATCACCCCCAGCGAGTACACGTCCGTACGCGTGTCGACCTTCGCCGCCTCGCCCCTGGCCTGTTCCGGAGACATGTAGGCCGGCGTCCCCGAGACGTCGCCCTGCTGCGTCACTTCCGTGGTGGCGTCATGCAGCAGGTCCTTCGCAAGGCCGAAATCAAGGATGTGCGCCTGTCCATCCGCGGACACGAGGATGTTCGAGGGCTTCAGGTCGCGGTGGATCACGCCCCGCTGGTGCGCATACTGCATCCCAAGGCAGACCTGTTCCATGAGACCAAGCGTGTCCACCAGGCTCAGCGAATTGTCGCGCACGTAGGCGTCCAGCGGAACCCCCTCGATGTGCTCCATCGCGTAATACCACACGCCATGCGCAAGGCCGCTGTCATACACCCGGGCGATGTGGGGATGGTGCAGGCTGGCGGCGAGTTCCACCTCGCGCACGAACCGCGCCTTGGCCCGCGACGACCCCAGCTTCTGCGTGCTCAGGAACTTGATGGCCACCGTCCGTTTGGTCCCCAGCTGAATGGCGGACCACACGATGCCCATGCCGCCTTCGCCCAGACGGTCCGTGATCTCGTAACCTTTGACCTGCGGAATCTCGCCGGCTTCCGCCGGCAAGGCTTCCGGCGCGGCGGTTTCCGCCTCGTGTTGCGGATGTGCATCAAGAATCGGGTCGGCGTCCTTCATGGTTACCCCTTCCGATGTGGAAACGGAACGATGCATCCGGTCAGGGATGCGCGGGTACTGCACGTGGAAAGCACCGGGAATGGCGGTCAGCAGCCTGGAAGGATGCGCACGAAGCGCGGGTGCACGAAGCCTTGCAGGAAGTGCGGTGCGCAAGGATGCGGCTGCGTTTCAGGATGCTGACGGTGCGGGAGTATACCGCGGGCGGGAGCGCCGCTCATTAAAAAAAACGGCGCAGGAGGAGGGGGGTTGGGGGCCGGGGAGTCTGGGCGCCCCAGGCACTGCCATCGCGACGGCTGAGCCTCAGGTGTGGGCGAGGACGCGGAGGGTCGGCTTTTCGGTGCGCGTCGGCGGGGTGCCCGGCGGCGGGGCGACTGGCACGCCGGCAGTGATGTCCAGCATGCGCTGGAGTGAGACCTTGGCCCAGTATTTGACGTACGGATCGACGGTGATCTGGTTGGTCACTTTGCCTTCCGCCAGCTGGTCGAGCGTCCAGAGCAGGTGCGGCGGATCGATGCGGTACATCGTGGTGCACAGGCACTGGCACTCGGACAGGATCACGATGTGCTTGTCCGGGTGCTCCTTGGCCAGGCGGTTGACCATGTGGACCTCCGTCCCCACCGCGAACGTGCTGCCCGGCGCGGCGGCCGCGATGGTCTTGCCGATCAGGTCCGTGGAGCCGGCGAGGTCGGCCTTCTGCACGACTTCGTACCGGCACTCCGGGTGGACGATCACGGTGATGCCGGGGTATTTGGCGCGCGCCTGGTCCACGTGCTCGGGGCGGAAAAGCTGGTGGACCGAGCAGTGGCCTTTCCAGAGGATAAACGTGGCGTTGCGGATCTGTTCATCCGTCAGGCCGCCGGCGGGCTGCCGGTAATCCCAGACCACCATGGAGTCGAGCGGGAAACCGAGCTTGAACGCGGTGTTGCGGCCCAGGTGCTGGTCGGGGAAGAAGATCACCTTGCGGGTTTCGCGTTTCGCGTTTCGAGTTTCGAGGTTCTGGTCGGGCGCCATGTGGAGGGCCCAGCGGAGGATCTTGTCGCAGTTGCTGCTGGTGCAGACGGCCCCATCGTTTTCGCCGACGAACGATTTGATCGCCGCGGTCGAGTTCATGTAAGTGATGGGCACCAGCTTGAAGTTTTCGAGGTCCCGGCACGCTTCGTGAATCACCGCCCAGGCATCTTCCACATCTTCCAGGGAAGCCATGTCGGCCATGGAGCAGCCGGCGCCCAGGTCGGGCAAGATGACCTTCTGGTGATCACCGGTGAGAATGTCAGCGGATTCGGCCATGAAGTGGACGCCGCAGAAGACGACGTATTCCGCGTTCGTGAGTTTGGCGGCTTCGCGGGAGAGTTGGAAGGAGTCGCCGACCACATCGGCAAACTGGATGACGTTGTCCTGCTGGTAATGATGGCCCAGGATGACCAGTTTATCGCCGAGCTGGGCTTTCCGGGCCGCGATCTTGGCCACCACCTCGGCGGTGGGCATCTGGATGTAGGACCGGGGGATCGGTTGCTGCCAGTTCATGCCTGCTCCTTCGTTGGGAGAATCATTATAGCGGGCAACCCCCCCGCATGTCGGTCGCCAAACCACCGCCGCCCGCCGGCCAAGTACGCCAAACCCACCGTCCCCCCGCCAATGACACCGTTCATAAGTCATCCAAAAACAAATCCCCTCTTACCCCCACCCGCCCAGGCAACCCCCCTTTTTCACCCCGAAATCGCCACCCCTTCCGTCCCATCCCACTCAAATCCCATCACATACCCCGTCTTAACCCCCCTTATCCCCGCTTATCCGCACTCCGACCCTCGTTTTTACCCCAAAAACGAACCCTCCCCCATTTCCAAGCCAAAATCGCGCCTCAAATTCCCATTTCTCACCATTTCTGCCCCCCCAAAAAATGACTTACGTTCATGGACCGCACGCTCCGAGCAGCCTTGGCCATGGCGGGATCGCAGGTGGAGGAGATGCCGGATCAGGAGTGGCGCCGGTTATAGTGGCGTGCTGGACTCGCCTGCCGGGCGACGATGTTGGGAAGGACCCATGGCTATTCCCACGGCCAGAGATATCAACGTTTATGACTCGCTCGACGAGCGGCAGGCCTGCGCGCATTTCGCCGGGAAAGACGTGGCGCAGGCAGAGGGGTTGTTTCGTGAGAACTCCCTTTATTACCAAGGCGGATGGGGGCGGTGGCGTTTCGCTACTACGTCGTGGCGTTTATTCGGTATTTGCAGAGCGAGTTTGGGCACGGGGATTCGGATGCGGTCAACAGCTTTTATGGCACCATCACGTTCAGGCTGGAACACGGGCCTGAGGATCTCGCGCCGATTGCGGCGGAATTGGC
>JBEHXY010000455.1:0-3446 GCA_048498455.1 Planctomycetota bacterium
GTGAGCGTCGGCACCGACACCTGCAGCGCCGAGTTCAAGGACGTGCGGGTCACGCAGGGCAATCGGGTGCTGCTGAATTCGCCCTTGACCAGCGACGCCAGGGGCTGGAGCGGCAGCGACACGTGGAAGGTCGCCGACGGGGCATACCAGCAGTCCGACCCGGCGGTTTCGTCGACGAGCTCCGCGGGCGAGTTGTCGTGGCGGGATTACACGCTGACGCTCAAGGCGCGGCGAACCTCGACTTCCGGGGCCCTGGTGATCAGCGTGGTCGATGACAACACCCATGCCCAGGCGACGCGGGCGCAGTGGATTCTCGGCGGGGCCGTGGGTGGGCCGACGGTCGCGGACCCCACCAAGCCGGAGTACATCCTGCAGACGCATTTTGCGGAGCAGGACACGCTGGTGGCGCACACGCCGGGAGCCCTGGAGACCAACCGCTGGTACGACGTGAAGATCACCGTGCAGGGCGACCACATCGAGTGCTTTCTTGACGGGCAGCGGGTCCACAGCGCGGACGTGCTGCATCGCCGCGTGCCCACGCTGTTCACGAGCGCGGCGCGGGACGAGCAGACCGGCGAGATCCTCCTCAAAGTGGTGAATCCGGGTGAGCAGCGCCAGCAGGCGACGATTCACCTCAACGGCGCCGCCGGCCTTCAGGGCATGGGGACCGCCACCGTGCTCACCGGCAACAACGACGATGAAGACACGCAGGCGTATCCCGACAAGGTGGTGCCCATGACCACGACATTCGGCGGCGTGCGGCCGAATTTCACGTATACGTTTGCCCCGCACTCCATGACCGTGCTGCGGCTCCCGGCGGGGCACTGAAGATTCAGCGCCCTCGATGACCACGGATTTTGTTGAGTTGCTGGACAGTTTGACGGGGTGAAAAATGAAAAAGGGGGGGGAAATGCGGTTTTTTGGATTTTGGAGAGGGGAAGTGGGTTTTTGGGCTAGAAATGGGGTTTTTGCTGGTTTTGCGGGAGGATAAGTGGGGGTAAGCGTCGGTATCGGGGGGTTATTCGGGGTATGATGAGGGTTTGGGAGTGCGGTGGGTGGGGAGGGTGACAGAGTGGCGCCGGGGGGGGTGATGGAGCGTGGTGTTTTGAAGATTACGTTTATCCATTCGGTGCCGATCGTGGAGGTGGGGGGGCGGCGGACGTGTGAGCGGGTGTGCGTGCGGTTGCGGGGAGTGATTCCGTCGGAGGGGTTGGGGCGGCGAGGGCATGAGGTGCGGTGTTATTCGCTTTCGGAGGTGGGGGAGGCGGCGCGGGGGGCGGATTTTTTTGAGCGGGACGTGTTTGTGTTCGGGAAGGTGTTTGGGTTTGTGTTGCCGCTGGTGCAGGCGATTCGGCGGCGGGGGCGGGCGAAGGTGGTCTTGGATGTGTGCGACAACGTGTTTGCGCCGCCGGAGGATGAGCTGGCGGTTTTTTACGAGCCGCTGTTGCCGCTGGTGGACGGGGTGATCGTGTCGAGTGGGCGGCTGGGGGAGGCGCTGGCGGGGCATCTGCCGACGGGGGTTCGGCGGTGGGTGGTGGCGGACTCGGTGGAGGGTGTGCGGCAGGAGCCGGGGTTTGCGCCGGAGGAGGGACGGCTGCGGTTGATGTGGTTTGGGTATCCGAACAATTTTCCGCTGCTGGCGGAGGCGTTGCCGGGGCTGCGGAAGCTGGCGGGGTCGCGGCGGGTGGAACTGGCGGCGGTGGGGCAGTGGGGGAATGTGGACGTGGAGCGGTTGAAGCGGTTTGCGGAGCCGCTGGCGCTGGAGTGCGTGGCGTGGAGCGAGGCGGCGATGGCGCAGGAGCTGGCGGGGTGCGATGTGGTGGTGATCCCGAGCGATGATTCGGCGGCGCGGGTGACGAAGTCGGCGAACCGGGTGATCACGGGGTTGTGGGCGGGGCGCTATGTGGTGGCGCATCCGTTGCCGAGTTACCAGGAGTTTGCGGCGTTTGCGGCGATCGGGCGGGATCTTTGCGCGGGGATCGAGTGGGCGCTGGGGCATGCGGGGGAGGTGCGGGCGCGGATTGCGGCGGGGCAGGCGTTTGTTGCGGGGACGTATGGGGTGGAGCAGGTGGTGGGGGAGTGGGAAAGGGCGCTTGAGGGCGTTTGTGGGTGAGGGAGAGGGGCGGGGACGCAGGGCGGCGGCCGGGCTTTTGGAAGGGGGGGTATCTGAAAGGAGATGGATGTGCGGGAGTATGAGCGGTGCACGCGGGAAGCGGGGGTGGAGGCGCTGGGCGGGGAGGGGCGGGATCTTTGCGAGGGGCAATGGTGGGTGGGGGAGAAGGCGGCGGCGTGTTTTGCGGAGGTGGGGGAGGGGCGGTCGTTTTTTGAAGGAGCGGGGAGTTTTTTCTGGGTGGCGGACAAGGCGTACCGGGTGAGCGGGGGGAAGTACAGCGGGTTTTTGCCGGCGGAGGTGATCGGGACGCCGGAAGGGCGGACGGTGCATTTGTTTGTGCGGCGGTCGGGCGAGGGCGATTATTTGTATGTCGGGGAGATGAGCGGGTCGTACATGCAGCAGGTGAGCCGGAGGGAGGGGTCTTTCGGGCGGGCGCATTTTGAGTTGCGGGAGGCGTTGCCGACGGCGTTGTGGGAGGCGTGGGGAAATGTGAAGAAGGCTGGGGTGGGCGATACGGCGTCGGTAGATGCGGCGTTGGCGCGGATGCGCGGGGAGACGACGGTGGAGGAACGGTTGGGGGTGTTGCGGACGGTGGTGGAGTATTGGCATGGGGCGATTGGGGAGGGGGATGGGCTTTCGGGGGAGGAGGTGGAGAAGGGGTCGTTGCCGGGGGTGCTGGCGTGGTGGTATCGGTGGGCGGGGAGGCGGAAGGAGATTTTGAGCGGGCAAAACCATTTGCTGGGGCCTGGGCAGGTGGAGATGGAGGAGGGGAAGCTGCTGTTTTATGGGGAGAACCAGTGGGTGTATCGGTGGGGGGTGGATGTTGAGGGGGAGGATCCGGCGGTGTATGGGCGGTATGAGCTGGGGGAGCCGTGGGAGGAGGAGGGGGTGCGGTTGTCGGAGCATTTGCTTATGGCATGCCTAATTGAGGCGGTGATGTGTCATGCGCCGTATGGGGGGTCGGCGTCGGTGAAAGAGGAGGTGCTGGCGGAGTTGTCGCGGGAGATGGGGGTGCTTGCCGGGAGGTGGCGGTGGTGCGGGGAGACACGGTTTTATGCGCGCGGCGGAGCGTTTATGTGTGCGCTGACGGAGGGCGAGGGACGGTACACGGTGATGGTGGGAGCGAAGCGCGCGGAGGAGGTGGCCTTTCTGCGAAAGTATGCGGGGCAGGGGTGGAATCGGCTGGTGGTGTGAAGGCGAGCAATGGGGGAGCGGTGTGGGCGTTGGGAGAGGAGAAGTGATGGTTTAAGGAAGGTGGCGGTGATGGGCTTGATGCGTGGCGCGCGGTTGTTGGTGGCGGCGTTGGTAGTGGCGGTGGGGGGGCGGGCGTGGG
>JBEHXY010000456.1:0-3443 GCA_048498455.1 Planctomycetota bacterium
CGGCGTTCTTCGCGGCGGCGGCGATCGTCTCACTGAGGGTTCCCACGTCATCGACCAGCCCGGCTTCCTTGGCCTGTTCGCCGGTGAAGAGGCGGCCCTGGGCGACATCTTCGAGGTTCTTGATTTTTTCTCCGCGGGCTGCGGTGACGCGGCCGGTGAAGACGCCGTAGGTTTCCGCCATCGACTTCTGCACGAAGGTGCGTTCTTCCTCGGTGAAGGGGCGGAGGGAGCTGAGCATCTCGGCATGCTCGCCGCGCGACACCGGCACGACGGAGATACCGACCTTGTCGAGCAGGTCCTTGGCCACGATTTTGCCGCCGACCACGCCGATGGATCCGGTGATGGTGGCGGGATCGGCGGTGATTTTGCGGCCGGCGCAGGCGATGTAATACCCGCCGCTGGCGGCGACGCGGCCCATGGAGACGGTGAGAGGTTTTTTCTTGTCGGCTTCCTTGAGGGCGGCCCAGATTTCATCCGAAGCCGAGGCGCTGCCGCCGGGGGAATCGATCCGCAGCACAATCGCCTTGACCAGGTCGTCCTTGAGCGCCGCCTCCACCGCGTGGCGGATGGCTCCGGGGGTGACGCTGCTGGTGGCATCCTCGCCGCCGACGACGTCGGAGGTGATTTCCCCGACCGCGTAGATCACGGCGATTCCGGGTTCGCGCGATTTGGTTTTGCCATCGTCAGAAAACAGCGACAGCAGGGCGAAGGGATTGTTGAAATCCACCGACTGCTTTTTGGGTTTGCCGTAGTCGGCGACGAGCGTGGCGCCGGCGGGGAATTGCGACTGCACCCAGGCGTCGACGCGGTCGCGGGTCATGGTCTGGTCAACGAGGCCCGCCGCCTTGGCGCGCCGGCCGCTGAGCCAGCTTTCATCGACGACTTTTTTCACCTCGGCTTCGTCCATGTTGGGGCGGTTGGCGGCGATGATCTTGAGCACCTGCGTGTACATGCCGTCGACGAGTTTCTCCACCTGCTCCTTGTATTCCGGCGAGGGGCTGGTGCGGGTGAAGGGCTCCTCGGCGCCTTTGAACTTGCCGACCTGCACGAAGTCGGCCATCAGGCTCAGCTTGTCGAGGGTGCCTTTGAAAAAGACCATCTGCAGTTCCACGCCGGGGATCAGCACCGTGCCATTTTCGGGCATGATGACGGTGTCGGCGTAGCTGGCGAGCACGTAAGTGGGCAGGTCGTAGTCGGAGGCATAGACCGCGACGCGCTTGCCGCTCTTTCGGACGTTGGTGAGCAGGCCGCCGATTTCCTGCGCCTGGTTGAGCGTGAGGGTGAAGGCGGAGAGATCGAGGAAGACGCCGCTGACGGTCGCATCTTTGGCGGCCTTGTTGAGGGTGACGATGAGGGAGGAGAGGGACTGTCCGCGGCTGCCGCCGCTGGTGAGGCTGGAGAGCGAGAGGGTGAAGGACTCGGGGCGTTCGAGCAGGCCGTCGGTGAGGCGGATGACGGCGACGCGGGCGCGCCTGGAGGTTTGGGTGGCCGGGGGCGTGGCCGCGGCGCGGGTTGCGGGGGCGCTGGTGGTTTGCGCCGGGGCCAGAAGGGGGACGCTCATGGTCACGACGCCGAGGACCGCTGCCATCAACACGTTTTTCATTGCCGCTCTCTCCGGGATGTGGAACGTGCAAAGTCTATCATGCCGCCCCCCTGCAGCCCTAGTGCGTGGCCCGGGTGGTGGTGTTCGCAGGAGGATCGAAGCGGAGCAGCGCGGTCTGGCGGCCTTCATCGGACCACTCGGCGATGCGGGTGGGTTGGCGCCCACTGGCGGCTGCGAAGGCGGCCGCCATCTGGTCGCCGCCGCGGCCTTCCACGAGCATGACCCAGAGGGGGCCGGGGGTGGCACGGGCGCGGGCGGTCAATTCTTCGACGGTGAGCTCGGGCATCCAGCGGTTTGCGAAATAGAGGGTCGAGAGCCAGGGGCGGACGTCGCCGCCCGGGAACGTGTAGATGGGCGCATCGCCGGCGGCCTGGAGCGCGGCGGCCATCGGGCCATGCACCTCGTTGGTGTGAGTGGAGGGATCGAGGCGATAGGCGCCCTGCCCGACAAGGCCGAGTCCCCAGGCACAGATGGCCAGCCAGAGCATGGCCTGGGCGAAGCGGCGGCGAAATTGCACGTGCCAGAGGTAAATGCCGGCGACGGCGAGCAACGCGAACAGCAGGGCCAGCCAGGGGCTGGCGATCGCCTCGAGCGCTCCGCGCGCCGGTTCCAGCATTTGCGGCAAGGCCCAGCCGGCCTTCATCCACACGACGACGACGATTCCGGCGATGCCCGGCCCGATGAAACAGAGCGCTTGTGCGGCGAGCATGAGCGCGGCGGCGGGTTCGAGTTTGCGGTCGGCGGTCGGTGCGGTGTACCACAACTGCCCCGACTGCAGTTCCGTGGCAGCGGCGGGGTCGGGTTTGCGGTCGGCCTTCAGCCGGACGAATTCCTGCCAGACCGCGGCGCAGAGAAGGGAGGCGTAGGGAAAGAGCTGGAGGGCGTAGCGCGGTTTTTTCTCGGAAGGCACGGTGAGCAGCAGGAGCCCCCCCACCAGCACGAGCCACATCAGCCAGCGGCCGCGGCGCTCCCGGTCGGCGGGCTGCGGTTCGGATCGTACGGGGAGAAAAGGAAGGAGCAGGCCGGCGATGACGGTGGGGGTGAGCGGCGCTACCCACGCGAGCATCGCCAGGTAATAGAGCTTGGATTTCTGCAACTGTTCTTTGGTTCCGGCGGCGGCGGGATTTTCAGCGTTGCCGGTGCCGAATTGGATGAACTCGCTTTTCCAGCGGCCCCAGGCCTCCGGGTACTGCTTACCGATGACCCAGAGCCAGGGGAAGAAGAGGGCGACGCTGACGAGCGCGGCGAGGGCGACACCCGCCCACACCGGCCAGCGGCGGTGGAAGATCAGCAGCCAGAGGCCCAGCGGCAGCATCACGGTGGCTACGGGCACGGGCCCTTTGGACATGACGGAGAGGCCGGTCGCCACGCCGGCGCCGAGGGCCAGCAGCAGCCACTTGCTCAGCGAGGGCCGCTGGGTTTCGGCGAGCATCGCGAGGAACATGGCTCCGCAGGTGAGAAAGCCGGTGGCGAAAATATCGTAGGAAGCGAGGCGGGCCTGGCGGTTGAAGACGAGCATGGTCGGCAAAAGGATGGCGGCGAGGAGGGCGTACCGCCGTCCGCGCGGGTCGTGAGGGTCGTGGGCGTTTTCGAAAAAGAGGCAGCCGAGGCCGTAGGTGGCGAAACCGGTCAGCAGGGCAAGCAGGAGGGAGGGGAGGCGGAGGAGCCAGAGGGAGTCGATGCCGAGGAGTTTGACGGAGGCGGCAGGGATCCAGACGGGGAGGGGCGGTTTTTCGAGGCGGGGGACGCCGTTGAGGGTGGGCATGAGCCAGTGGTGGTCGCGGAAGGCTTCGCGGACGGGGACGAGGTTGAAGAGTTCCATCATGTCGACGGGGTCGCC
>JBEHXY010000457.1:0-3441 GCA_048498455.1 Planctomycetota bacterium
CTCAACAGCGTGATCGCCGCGACCAAGGAGGCCGAGGCGAACCTGATCAAACGGCGCGAGGAAACGGCCGCGGCGCGCAGCCAGGCGAACACCGCCAAGCTGCTCGCCGAGAACCCGCAGCTCGCGCGGCTCATTGAGCTGGAGATGCTGCAGAGCATCCTCGCCGGCACCAAGACGACCTTCGTCCTGGGCCCCGGCGACCTGGGCACGCAGATCAAGTCGCTGGTCACCGCCGCCCCGACCGCCTGAGCCGCTTACCTGATCCGCCCCGCGTGACCGCACGCTCCGATGACCTCAACCCCCGGCCGCATCGCCCCCGCGATGCGGCCTTTTTCATGCGCGCGGCGGGTGCTATTTTTCGCGCGGATTCTCGTGACGTTATCCGATTGGCTAAGGTTGGAAAGCGGTTTGGCTGGCGGTGGAGATTGGCGTTTTGATTCTCAAAATGTTTATTTGCAGTTATTTACGAACGATCTTGAGGGGCGATTCGGAGGGTGGTACGCGGCTCGTTATAGGTGTGGGTGTTGTCGCGGGTCGGTGACCTGCGAATGGTTTCCACGGAGGAGTTTGTCATGGCGAGCAAGACGCTTTTTGGTTCGATCGTCGGGAAGTTGATGCCCAAGACCAACACGGTCAATTCGCACAACGTGCCGGCGTACAAGTTTGATGACAAGCATGCGCTGGCGCAGCTCGCGGCGACGGGTTGCCTGAACGCCACGTTTTACGCTTCGGCGGAAAGCCAGCTGGACACGGTGCTGAAGCTGGCGGGCAACGTGGAGCCGGAGTTCGTCGCGAAGACGGCGCTGTACGCCCGCAACAAGGGCTTTATGAAGGACATGCCGGCGCTGCTGTGCGCAGTGCTGAGCGTGACCTCGCCGGGATTGCTGGCGGAGGTGTTCGACCGGGTGATCGACAACCCGAAGATGCTGCGCAACTTTGTGCAGATCATGCGGTCGGGCGTTGTGGGCCGGAAGTCGCTGGGCTCGCTGCCCAAGAAGCTGGTCACGCGCTGGCTGGAGCAGCGGACGGGCGAGCAGTTGTTTCGCGGCTCGGTCGGCAACGATCCGTCGCTGGCGGACGTCATCAAGATGGTTCACCCGAAGCCGGCAACGCCGGAGCGTCAGGCGCTTTATGGCTACCTGATCGGACGCGAGCATGATGCGTCGAAGCTGCCGGAAGTTGTGCGTCAGTTCGAGGCGTTCAAGAAGGGCGAAACGAAGGAGGTTCCGGACGTTCCGTTCCAGATGCTCACGGCGCTGCCGCTGGGAACGGCGGAATGGAAGGCGATCGCCACCACGGCTTCGTGGCAGATGACGCGGATGAACCTGAACACGTTCGCGCGGCACGGTGTGTTTGCCGAGGGCGAGGCGATGACCCGCCTGGTGGCGAAGCGGCTGCGTGATCGTGACCTGGTGAAGAAGGCGCGGGCGTTTCCGTACCAGTTGCTGGCGGCGTTTATGAACGCGGACCGCACGATTCCGCGGCAGGTGACGGAAGCGCTGCAGGATGCGATGGAACACGCCGTGGACAACGTGCCGGCGTTCGAAGGGAACGTCTTTGTCTTCCCGGATGTATCGGGATCGATGAAGGGCGCTTCGATCACGGGCTACCGCAAGGGCGCGACGAGCGCGGTGCGGCCGGTCGATGTGGCGGCGCTGGTGGCGGCGGCCGTGCTGCGGAAGGTGCCGCAGGCCGAGGTGATCCCGTTCGAGCAGCAGGTCGTTTCGCTGCGGATCAACGGGCGTGACTCGGTGATGAGCAACGCGGAGAAGCTTGCGTCCATCGGCGGCGGCGGCACGAACTGCTCGGCGCCGATGGCGCTGATCAACAGCCGCGGCGCGAAGGTGGACCTGGTGATCTACGTCTCGGACAACGAGTCGTGGGTGGATGCCCGGCGTCATGGCGCGACGGAAACGATGCGCCAGTGGACGCAGATCAAGGCCCGCAATCCGCAGGCGAAGCTGGTGTGCATCGACCTGGTGCCCAACACCACCACGCAGGCCGCCGAGCGTGTGGGTGACATTCTGAACATCGGCGGATTCAGCGACAGCGTCTTTGACGTGATTGCGGCGTTCGCCACCGGCACGCTGGACCCGCACCACTGGGTCGGCGTGATCGAGAGCGAGCGGATTTGAAGCGTTTGAACGTTCGGACGCGGCGCCATGACGCGGACGGATCGCAGGAAAGAAATCATTCACGTGGCAACGGGGGGGCTGGACTGCGGGCGGAATGCCTGGCGGGAGTACATCTTCCACATGTAACCCTCTCGCCGAGAAACTTGTCCGTTCGCAGCCTCGCTCCCCCGGATACTCGCGGGTCGACCAACCGGTAGGTCAGCAGATTCTGAATCTGCCTATGGAGGTTCGAATCCTTCCCCGCGAAATGAAAACTGAAGACATGGCGGTGAATGCCGGTGGAACTACATCTTGCAGATCGAGGTCGTGGGTTCGAATCCCACCTGCTCCATTCTCACGTTTCGGGGCAGTAGCTCAGTGGATAGAGCGCGTAAAACGTTTCACCACTTTTTGTCACCGCCGCCAATAAAAGCGGCAAATGCCGAAGGAACTACATTTGATCCGACGCCCGCAAGGGCATGCAGGTTCGACTCCTGCCCATGGCTGCAGAGTCACGGTGGCGAAACGGTAAACGCATCGGAAGCCGAAAGGCGGTTGTTTCTTCATTTTTGTTGCCGCTCTTAAATAACGGCGTGCCGGGAATGCGGCGAGAACTACCTGTCGCGGGTTCGAGTCCCGCCGGGTCCGCGTGAAGAGCAGGGCCCGTAGCTCAGGCGGTTAGAGCAGTTTCGTTTTCGCAACGGTTGTCCCGGGACGACAGCATTGCCGCGGCGTGAATGCCTGGCGGAAGTACATTGGTTCGACTCCGATTCGCCCCTTTTTGATTGTTCGGGGCGATGCCTTGCTGGAAGGCACTTTCGTCTCCTCTTGTCATGCGGCGGCACTATGATGTGTGACGCTCTGCCGATCGCCGGCAACAGAATTACGCGTGGCACGAAATCAGCAGCTGGAGTTCTGGAGTTCCCATGACGATGAATCCCCCGACGACCGCGACGTTTATTCCCACGGGCACGGCCACGGCGATTTTGCCTTCACGGAACACGTCGCAGAGCCCGATCACGGTGATTGGAACGGAGAAGATTCGCAGCACGTTTGATTCGCTGTGCATCGAGCAGGCGCTCAATTCGCGTGAGGCGCCGGGGGTGACGGACCTGGTGCTGAACCCCGATGCGCATTGCGGGTATGGGGCGCCGATCGGGTGCGTGCTGGTCTCGCCGACGCATATTTATCCGGGGCCCGTGGGCGTGGACATCAAGTGCTCGATGTCGCTGCTGCAGACGAACATTCCGGCGGAGGTGATGAACGACATCAAGCTGCGGCGGCAGCTCATCAACGCGATCCTGGAGCGCGTGCCGACGGGGGCGGG
>JBEHXY010000458.1:0-3425 GCA_048498455.1 Planctomycetota bacterium
GCCGGCGCGCGCAGCGGCTTCATCGGACTTTAGCAGGTGGTTCATGGAAGGCAAATGGTATTTGGGCAGGCGGGCCCGACGCGATCAGGGAGATTTTGCGGCGGGAGAACCGCTCCCGGTGCCCCCGGACGAAGCCGCGACGGCGAAGCGCGAAGCGAGGCTGGTCAGTTCCTGATCGATGGCGGCATTCGCATTCTTGAGCAAATCCGGGCTGTTGCTGGCCACGTGGATCCGCACCTTCCAGCCGAGTGGGTCGGCGTCCAAGGCGTACCGGCGGAAACCCGACTTGCCATCCCAGGAAATGCCGCCGGCCGCGGAAGGCAAATGCTCGACGGGTGAGTTGATGTCAAAGCGGGTGAAGGAGGCGCCCATGGCATAGCCGATGGTCCCGGGTGGCGGGGGTACCTGGGGCACGCCGCCGTCCCAGTTGTACCGGGCGCCGACGTCCGCGTGCAGAAGATCGCCGTTGGCGGCCGTCTCGAAGGTGGTCGCCGAGGGGTCAAGCGCAGAGCCTGTGGGAACCTCCTTCTCCAAGGCGTGAAGGCGCGCGGCAAGTTTTTCCACGCAGGCCCGGATCGCCTGGTCCTGGGCGGCGTCGGCGGCGAGCTGTTGCGGCGTGGGATGCACCAGGAAGGAACATTCCACCCGGCTGAACGCGCGAACCGTCGTCTTGGGTGCGGGCGAAAGTTGCCCGTTCCGGTACTCGTACTCCGCGCCCGTGAGCTGGACGAAGTAGCGGCCCGGCGGCAGGTCCCGCGGCAGTTCCGCGAACAGATAATGCGCGCGGATGGGCCTGAACGGGGCCAGCGCGACCAGGATGCTGAACGTGTTGCCGGTGCGGGTGAAGGACATCACCTGCAGCGCTTCAGCGTCATCGGCCAGCTTGGCGACCAACGCGCCCGGCGCCGCGGGATGCGGGTTTTTCGAGATGCCCGCGTACAGCCCGGGCAGCGAAGGATCCGGGGCGGCAGGGGGGTCGACGGCCCCAATGCCCGGAGCCGCATCATCGCTGGGAAACGCAATCAGGGTGGTGGCGGAGGCGGGCAGGGTGGTGGCCACAGGATCGGCCGCCCGCAGCACAGAAGCGCTCATCGCGATGGCAAGGACAGCCATTGTCAGCGAGGCGCGAAACATGGCAGCTTCTCCCGAGAGCGACGATTCGTTAGGGCGTTGATCCACGATAGCAGGAATGGCGACACCCGTCGCCGGCGTCGCCCGGGAGACTCCACCGCCCGCCATAAGTCATTTTCCCCAAACGGCCCCGCACGCGCCCCTCGCGCCACCGACACCCCTTTTTCCCACCCAAAAACGCGGCTCTCTCCGACCCGCTGCGCCCGCTTCGCCGCGGATAACCCTTCTTACCCCTGCTTACCCCCGCTTATCAGCGCTTATCCGCGCTTATCCGCCGCGCCACCCTCATTATTCAACCAAAAACCCACCTACCCCCCAATAACAACCCAAAAACGCACCCCACGCGCCCGATTTTGCCCCAATCTCGCCCGGCAAAATGCCACTTACATCAGACGGACGCGCTGCGCGCCGGGTCGTCTCCGGATCTTCCCCGCTACAAAAAATCCCTGAAAACCCCCGCCACCCTTGCGTGTCTTTCGTGTCTTTCGTGGCCATTCACCCGTTCACACCGAGGCCCGCCCCGTTTGAATTGTCGGGACCGGGGGGGTATGTTTCGCGGCATGAAACCGATGAAACTCGCGCTGCTGGGGATCGTGGCGGGCCTGCTCGCCGCCGGGGGCTGCGCGCACCACACCCGGCGCTCGCCGGAGTTGACCGCCCGCCCGGTCGCGCCCGCAAAGCCCAAGGGCAAGGGCGTTCTCCAGCGCACCGGGGATGCCGCCTGGGGGGTGGTCTCGGCGCCGGTGCGGCTGCTGGCGCCCGGCAAGAAGCCGGCGCCCAAGAAGGAAGAGCCGGTCACCTATGAGCCTGCGGAGGCGGTCATCCTGATGCCGCCGGATTCGCTGGGAGCGGGCGGCGCCGCGACGCGGCCGGGGCAGTGAACTTTCAGACAATTCAAGGAGCGAGCGATGGCCAGCACGGCGGAATTGTGGGAACGCTACAAGGCGACGGTGTGCGAGGTGGACGTGCTGGGCGGGGTGACGCTGGACATTTCCCGCATGCATTTTGCCGACGGCTTCCTGGAGAAAATGGCCCCCGCCATGGAGAAGGCGTTCGCGGCGATGGAGGCCATCGAAAAGGGGGCGATCGCCAACGCCGACGAGAAACGCATGGTGGGCCACTATTGGCTGCGCGATGCGGGGCGTGCGCCGACCCCCGAGATCCGCAACGAAATCGAAACCACCGTGGCCAAGGTGAAAGCCTTTGCCGCGGATGTCCATTCCGGAAAGCTCCGGGCCCAGGGGGGCGTGCCCTTCACCGGCGTGCTGGTGGTGGGGATCGGCGGGTCGGCGCTGGGGCCGCAGTTTGTCAGCGATGCGCTCACCTCCGCCGGCGGCGCCGCGGGCGCCGACAAGTTGGCGGTGCACTTTTTCGATAACACCGATCCCGATGGCATGGACCGGGCCCTCGCCCAGGTCGGAAACCTGGCGCGCACGCTCGTCGTGGTGATTTCCAAGAGCGGCGGTACCAAGGAAACCCGCAACGGGATGCTGGCGGCGGCGGCTGCCTATCAGCGCGCCGGACTGAATTTCGCCCGCCATGCCGTGGCCGTGACCGGCGAGGGCAGCGAGCTCTACAAGGTCGCCAAAGAGGGCGGCTGGCTCGACATCTTTCCCATGTGGGACTGGGTCGGCGGGCGCACCAGCGAGCTCTCCGCGGTCGGGCTTCTGCCCGCGGCCCTGCAGGGAATCGATATCGCGGCCATGCTTGCCGGGGCCCGCGACATGGACGGGGCCACGCGCGGGCGCGAGGTAAAAAAGAATCCCGCCGCCCTCATGGCGCTGATGTGGCATTCGGCGGGCGGGGGCAAGGGACTCAAGGACATGGTGGTGCTGCCTTATAAGGACCGGCTGCTGCTGTTTTCGCGCTACCTCCAGCAGCTCGTGATGGAGAGCCTCGGCAAGGAGAAGGATCGCAGCGGCAAGGAAGTGCACCAGGGCATCGCCGTGTACGGCAACAAGGGATCGACCGATCAGCACGCCTATGTGCAGCAGCTGCGCGAGGGCATCAACAATTTCTTCGTCACCTTCGTCGAGGTGCTGCGCGATGGCGGGGCGGGGCAGACCAGCGCCATGATGGTCGAAGAAGATGTGACCAGCGGCGATTACCTGCACGGCTTTTTCCAGGGGACGCGGCGGGCCCTCGCGGAAAACGGGCGCGAGAGCATGACCATCACCGTGCAGGAAGTCTCGCCCGCGGTGGTGGGGGGGCTCATCGCCCTCTTTGAGCGGGCGGTCGGGTTGTACGCGGAGCTGGTGGACATCAACGCCTATCACCAGCCGGGCGTGGAGGCG
>JBEHXY010000459.1:0-3405 GCA_048498455.1 Planctomycetota bacterium
CTGCAGGCCGACGGGGTTGAGGCGGGCGGGGTTGTCGGGGGTACGGGGCGTGGCGCCCGGGCCGGGGCGGCCTTCGCTGGCGATCAGGGAGCCCGAGGGCATGAAGGCGGGCAGGGCGAGGAAGACGCCCCAGAGATCGAAGGGGCGGGCGGTGGCGGCGGTGTTCTGGATTTCGATGGTGACCGTGGCGCTATCACCGGCCTTGAGGGGGAGGGCCGGGGCGGCAGGGGCGAAACGGGCGCGCCACTCGTGGAAGGGGGCGCTCCAGGTGTCGTCGGCGGCGCGAGCGGAAGTCGTGGCGAGCAGGAGGAGGCAGGTGCAGCAGGCGGTGCGCAGCATGGGGAGCTCCAGGCAAGGGCGTCCTCCTGATAGACGCGCCGAGGGGCCGGCGGTTCACGGGTTCCCGCATGACTTTTAGGCGGGGATCGCGTATGGTGCAGGGCCCCTTGAGTGCTTAATTACAGACCCTTTTGGCGAAACGGAGACGTGACATGTCGGAGATAAATCCCCAGATCGGGCAGGCGGGCGCGGGCAATCAGCCACAGCCGCAGCAGATGCAGGTGCAGCTTCGTGAGGACAAGGCGCACGTGGTGTATTCGAACGTCTGCCGTCTCTTTGGCGGACCGAACGCGGAGGAGCTGGTGGTGGATTTCGCCATCACGACGCCGGCGCCGGATCGGCAGGACGTGATGAACATGGACGTGAACGCGCGGGTGATCATGAATTACTTCGCGGCGAAGCGGCTGGCGCTGGCGTTGTCGCAGGCGGTGCAGCGGTATGAGCAGCAGTTCGGGGCGATCGAGCTGGATCCGCGTCGGCGGCTGAAGCAGAGCTGAACGCGCAGCAACCCTGCCGCCGAGCGCTGCAGCAAGGTGCAGTGCCGGCGGATTTTCTTTTTTGTAGCGGGTGCGGGCCATGGCGGATGTGCGGCGAGTCGTGCAGCAGTGGCTGGAAACGGACGCGGCGTTCGGCGCGGCGGAGGTTCCGCTGCGGATGCGCGGGGAGGCGGGGGTGCAGGCGCCGGCGGCGCCGGTGCAGGCGGCAGCGCCCCGAGCGGCGGCGGTTGTGACGCCGGCGGCACCGCGGGCGGCCGCACCGGTGCGCAGTGAAGCCGTGGCGCGCAGCGATCCGGCAGCGCGGGCGCCCGTGGCGCGGGAGGATGCGATGGCGAAGCGGAAGGCGACGGTCGAGATGCCGGCGGCGCCGGCGGGGAACATTGCCGATCTGCCGCCGTTGACGCGGGAGCAGAAGGAGTCGCTGCTGGCGAAGCTGCGGGCGTCGGTGGAAGCGGATTCGCAATGCTTCATCAACGAGGTGTCGACGCGGCTGGTGTTTGGGGAGGGGGATCCCGACGCGCAGATCATGTTTGTGGGCGAGGGGCCGGGGATTGAGGAAGACCGGACGGGACGGCCGTTCGTGGGGCGGAGCGGGCAGCTTTTGGACAAGATGATCGCGGCGATGGGGTTCAAGCGGGAGGAGTTGCCGGCGGGGAAGGGGGGCGTGTACATCGCCAACGTGGTGAAGCTGCGGTGTGCGGATTTTGACGAGGGGACGGGGCGGCTGAAGGATCGTCCGCCGACGCCGGAGGAAGCGGCGCGGGGTCTGCCGATTCTGCATCAGCAGATCGAGATCGTGCGGCCGCAGGTGATTGTGACGCTGGGGGCGCCGGCGGTGAAGTATCTGACGGGGACGACGGAAGGGGTGATGAAGATCCGGGGGACGTGGCTGGGTTTTCGGGGGATTCCGGTGATGCCGACGTATCATCCGAGTTTTCTGCTGCGGGCGTACACGCAGGAGAACCGGGCGAAGGTGTGGTCGGATTTGCAGGCGGCGTTGAAGCGGGTTGGGAGGTAGGGCGGCGGTTCGCACATAGGGCACAGAGGGCAAAGAGGGCAAAGAGGGAGACGGGGTGGGCGTCGAGAAATACTGAGTGATGAACGGAGGAGGGGGGGTTAGAAGCCGGCGCGTTGGGCGGTCGGGGTGGCGTCGATGGGGGCCTGCTGGGGGTGCGGGGGCAGTTTGAGCAGAATGACTTCCATGAGGACACCGGCGGCGAGGACGCCGGCGATGAGGACGCGGGTCCAGATCAGTTCGCGGTCGAAACTCATGGCGGCGGGTCGGTTGACGGCGAGGTCGCGGATCAGGGCGATGCGGCCGTTGACGCTGGGGTGCATCCAGCCGGCCTTGTTGCGCGACTTGTGGGCGCCTTCGATGATGGTGTCGAGGGCGGAGACGAACACTTCGGCGCCCAGCACGGCGGGCTCGGGGCGGGTGAGCGGGGGAGTGTCGGCGGGGGGCGGCGGGTCTTTGGGGGCGGGCTCGAGGGCGGCGCTGAGCGCCGTCACTGGCGCGACGGCCGGGGCGGCGGATTCGGCAGGCGCGGCGGTTTCGGAACGCGGGGCGGGGTTGCCGCGGGCGAAATTGCCGGCGAGGTATTGATCGAGGGTGAGGGGTTCGGGCGGGAAGAAGGGGACGATGTCTTCGGCACCGTCGGGGGGCACTTCGAAGGCCATGGCGGCGGCGATGACCGCTTCGCTGCCGGGGTGGGCGGCGATTTCACCCGCCATGTGCTTGGCGGCGAACCAGTCGGCCTGGTGCTCGAAACGGTGGGCGATCTTGGGGAAGAGGAACACGAGGAATCCGCCGGCGAGGACGATCACGGCCAGGGACTGCACGGCGTCTTCGGCGGCCCAGGGGAAGCGGGCGGCGAGGAAGTAGCTGCTGAGGTCGAGGGCACCGGCGACGACCATGAAGACGGCGACCATGGAGGCGAGGTACCACCAGATGTGGCGGTGGACGCCGTGGCCGACCTCGTGGGCGAAGACGGCTTCAATCTGGCGGTCGGTGAGGGTTTCGAGGAGGGCGTCGGTCATGAGGAAGTAGCGCGAGAAGGGGAGGAAGCCGAGAATGGCGGCGTTGGTGACGGCGTTGTGGGTTTTCCAGATGAGGATGTTGCGAAAACGCAACCCGTGCTGTCTGGCCATGGCGTCGAGCTTGGTGCGCAGCGGTCCGCGGAGGGGGGTGGTGAGCCAGACGCGGGTGATGAGCCAGGGGACCAGGAGGAAGAGCACGGCCAGGGAGGCGGGGCCGATGATCCAGGAGGCTCGCGGCCAATAGGGGACGAGCAGCTTTCCGCCCTCTTCGAGGATCCCGGCGAGCGCCAAGGGCAGCAGCAGGTAATAGTTGTGGCGGATCTGCATGGAGAGGTAGCGGCCGAGGGGGGGCATCTCGTGGGCGGGCAGTCCCTGGCCGAGGCGGTAGGGGAGGGAGCGATGGCGCTGCGCCGCTTCGACGCCGTAATAGGAAGCCCAGAAGGCGATCCAGGAAAGGAGGCCGGGGGCGAGCATGAGGGCTTCGGGCAGGAGAGGGAGGTGGCGGAGGATCCGGGTGTGTTCGAGGGATTGC
>JBEHXY010000460.1:0-3386 GCA_048498455.1 Planctomycetota bacterium
GTGACGATGTGCGCGCCGTCGGGGCTCAGGCAGGCGGTGTCGGCCTGCTGGTGTTCGGCGACGTGCGCGAGGATCGAGCCCGCGCCCGGATCCCACAGGGTGGTCACGCCGTTGGTCGCCGCGGCGAGAAGCTTCTTGCCATCGGCGGAGAACTGCAGCGTGGTGGTCGGCCCTTCGGCGTCCAGGTGCCGGATTTCGCTCCCGCTGGAGGGATCGAGAAGGTGGATGGTTTTGCCCGCAGCCACCGCCAGGAGCGACGCATCCGGCGGAAGCGCCAGCGCGGTGACGTCGCTGTACGGGAGCGCGACTTGCCGGAGAAAAAGGTCGGGCTCGGCGACGGGGGGCGGATGGGCGGCAAAGTAGCTGTGGACTTCCGCGCGGCGGGTGGCGAGTTCGGTGGCGGAAACCGCCGGGAACGAGGGATCGGGCTCAGGAAGCGGTGCGGGCGGGCGCTGCAGCGCTTTCCAGATCGCTCCGCCGGCAGCCCCGACGAGCAGCAGTCCCAGGATGAGCGGGCGGACGGATTTCATGAGGCCATTCTCCCGGGCGACTTGTGGCGCGGCGCGGCTGGTGTGTGGGAAAGATCAGCAACCGTGAACTTGTTTGAGTTTGGCCTGCGTGTTGGGCCCGCATTTGCCATCCACCGTGAGGTGGTGGTTGCACTGGAATTCTTCGATCGCCGATTGCAGGTCGTCGGGCTCCGGGTCGCACGGGTCGCCCAGGAAATAGCCAAGGTTGTTCAGGCGTGCGAGTTGCCCGGAGGGGGTGTCGAGGGGGTCGAGGTGCCCGATTTTGATGGGGACCTCGCGATCGTAATTGGAGGTGGGGTCTTTGAAGTACAGGGTGCCGAGTTTGTCGGTGGGTTCGAGGGGCTGGTGAAGGAGTCCGTCGCCGCCGGTGGTGAGGGATTGCGTGTCGCCGGAGATTTCCAGGGAAACTGCGAGATCGCCAAGCGGAGTCTCGTCGAGGTCTTCCAGGATGATGCGGAGTTGGAGCTTGGGCCGGTGGACGCGGAACTTGTGCCGCTGGGCGGTCGCGCCGGGGAGGGATTTCTGCGTATGGTCGGGGATGAAGAGATCGTCGCCGGGAAGGAGGATGTTGGGATCTTTGCGTTTGGCTTTGAGGGCGGCGTTGTCGGGGTGATTCCACAGGGTGTCGGGCGAGGAGAACCCGTTGTCGTGGGCGATGGAGGAGAGGTGGTCACCTTGTTGGATGGTGTAGGTGGGCATGAGCGTATGTTAAAACTCGAGGGCGAAAACTCAAAACGCAAAACGCAAAACCCTGCCATTGCGCGGCGGCATGACCCTCCTGGGCGGTCAGGGCACGGGGTACAGAGGGGCTGGCGGCGTGGGAGCGGGCGGCGCGGGCGCGGGAGTGAGGGGGCGAACCAGGAGATTGTCGAAGAACGGCGTGCTGAGCTTTTTCGCGGTCGCCCCGGTCATGAGGCCCGCCATGCCGTGGTCATAAAGGGCGTCGGTGGCGGAGAGGACTTGAGCGCCATCGACCGACGCGGTGAGGGTCGGGCCCTCGAAACGCAGCGTGAGGCTGTGCCAGGCATTGGGGCGGAGGGTAGCGAGGGAGGCAGTGGCGAGGACTTTTTCACCGCCCTCGGAGTCGTCCTTGCCCGCCTTCAGAAGGGCTTGTTGCTCCGCGTCGCCGGTGGCTTTCTTTTTGTCGGGCTTGCCGCGGATAGCCACGAGGCGGCACGTGCCATCATCGGCGACCTGGAAGAAATAGCCTTTCGGAATGCAGCCATAGCCAGTGCCGACGTTGTTGACGCGGCCCATGAGACCCGCGGAATCGCCCGCATTCAGATAGACGTCCGCGGAAATTTCGTAGTTGGTCCAGCGGTCGTCGCCAAGGATGCTGTAGGGCATCCATTCGGGGGCCCAGGCGATGGGCGGGATGGGGACAACCTGCCGCAGGCATTGCCCATCGTGATCCGGACGGTCCGCGAGTTCGAAGACGCCCGCGATGTCGGCGGTGAACCGCGGCAGGTACCCGTGAGACTTCGGAGTGGCGTATTCATCGAACGTTTCGTGGTACGGAAAGGGGAAGGCCTTTTCCGCGGGAACGTCCGCGAAGGATCCTTTCTGCTGGCCCGTGGTCGTCGAAAGGGAATAGATGCTGTTGGGTTCGAGCGTGAGGGTGAAGGCGCCGTCCGCGGGGTGGAGCGATGCCTGCTGTGTGAATTGTTCTTGTTCGTTGCTGCGCCAGACGCAGAGGTCTTTGGTCGACAGGCCGGCGGAAAGCTGGACCCGGAACTGCTGGGGGATCTTGGCGCCCTTGGTTTCCAGGATGAGCGAGTAGTCGCCCGCGTCGGGGGCTTTGAGCGTCACGAAAGTGCCACCGCCGGCAAGCTGGCCGCAGGCCTCCTTCAGGTATTGCCAGCCCACCCGCGTGAACTGGCCGTAGTGCGCGTATCCCCAGAGCGCTTCACGGACCTGGTAATGGCCGCTCCAGGGCGAGCGTGCCAAAAGCATCGCGGGGTCTTCCGAATACGGCTCCATCGGATAGAGGCCGGCGATGTCGTACCAGTTGGTGATGCGGGTGACGCCGCTGTTGAGGAAGTTCTGATTGAACGCCTGCACGATGGAGATTTCGCAGTCGAAACCTTTTTTGTAAACGTGCTCCTCGGTGTTCCAGATCGGCTTGTGGTACTTCGCGGCGATGGCCTGCACTTCCGGCGAGGCCGGGATGGAGACGAGCGTATGGGCGCTGAGGATGGCGACCGAGTTGCGCAGGCCTTCGTCGCTGTCGAAGGTTTTGACGAAATCGAACTTGTCTTTTTGCCAGTTGTCGAAGCCGTGCACCTTGACGTTGGGAAAGCCGCGCGCGTCCAGCGTGGCGCGGAGTTTTTTGGCAAAATCTGCCGAGACCCCTTTTTCGTTGCGGCAGCCCAGGGCGTCGAACTCCAGGTGGTAATGGTCGCGCAGCCCCGTGAGCCAGGAGGCGTAATAATCCGCGGCATCCTGCGACCAGAACTTGCCGTTGCCCACCCACCCGGGCGCGGACCAGGCCGTGCCATCAAGGGAGAGATCCGGGTTGCGCTTTTTGGCCTCCGCCAGGATCCACCAGATGTAGCCCCGGGAATAATTAACGTCGTCCTTGGTATGCATGTGGGAAGGCATGGTGGACTGCGTGGAGTTCGCGTCGCCCGGGATTTCGACGAGCAGCGCGGAGACCGAGGCACCGAAGTTGGGCTTGTAGACAAGGTCGAGAATCTGCGAACGCTGCGGCTCCGGATAGTCCTTCAGGAGCACCGACGTGGACCCGCCGCCGTTGACGATGCCGATGCCATCGAAACGCGGCCCCGGGGCATCCGCGCGGAGCACCAGCGTTTGCGGATCCGCGGCGAACGCAGGTGCGGCTGCCAGGACAGCGAG
>JBEHXY010000461.1:0-3355 GCA_048498455.1 Planctomycetota bacterium
TAAGGGCGAGAGGCCCTGGGAGGGAGCTCTCGCCCTATGGGGGGGGGGGGAATCGTTACCGGCCGCCATGACGCGTAACCGGGTTTTTAACTTGTTAGACTCTCAACTATATCCGGGTGTCTCGTTGTTTGCAAGTGGTTGAAACTTTCTTTGTCAGAACTTTTCAAACTTTCGAACACCTGTCCGAACAAACTTCCGGAATCCAGAAGAGAGAGTGGAGGCGGAGGGAGTCGAACCCTCGTCCCGTGGCAGGTTGATTCTAACCTCTACGTGCGTAGGTCACAGTTTATCTCATCACTGCCGCCGCGTATGACCTGGCTTCGGCAATGACCAGCTCCTCCTGGGTCTTAACATGTTGCCGAGAAACGTTGCAACACGAGCAGTCTGCTGAATGACGATGGGTCCTGAAACACAGACGATCTCAGGCCATCGGTGCTATCTAACTAGGTTAGGCAGCGAGACGGAGGCTTGCGCCACCGACTGGGAACTTGTAGTTCTCAGCATTTAAGTTTTGCCACTCAGTTTTACGACTTGAATGACAGGTCGGCACGCCATTAGGACCACTACTGTCCGGTCGATACCTGGCGCCCCCAAATTTTCAAAGAACCGGTCAGACTCGTAAGAGCCTGGCAACACGGTTAAGCGTTGCGGGTCGCGGTGGGCTTTTTAAGGGTTGAGGACTTTTCTCGTTGTGGGAGGGTTGTCCCTCGCCCCGCCTTACTGCGACTGACTATGGAGTCATAATAGCGGGACTTCAGGCTGAGTCAAGGGGATGGGGGCAGATTCGGGCAAATTCTTTTTCCGTTGCCGCCACCGGGGCTTTTATCGTCTCATCCTGCATCCGCTGAGGAGCGTAGTGCAAAGATGAAACGGGTCCTCTTTATCGGCGCTGGCGCCCCCTGGATGGGCGGTGCAGGCTATCTGGTGCGGCAAGCGACGCTGCTGCGGGCCCTGGCGCGCACGGCCAAGCTGCACCTGGCGCTTTTTGATTTTCCAGTCAACGCCCCGCCGGCCCCGTTTGATGCGGCGATCACGCCCCTCACGCTGGTGGAGCGGCCGGCCGGGGGGAAAGCCGGGGCGGCGATGGCGGACTTCGTCGATCCGCTTCCGCGGCTGGTGCGCCGGATCAACGTCGAGCAGACGCGGCTGCCCCTGGTCAACGCGAACGTCGGCGCCGTGGATGCGATCGTGGCGTACCGGATTGATTTTGCCTACAGCGCCGGCGTGGTGGGTGGGGAGCCGGTGGCGGCCCCGCTGGTTCTCGATGTCGATGATCCGGAGCACCTCCGGTGGCGCCGGCGCTTTGAGGTCGAGGGCACGCGGATCGACTGGCGGACGGAGCGCGACCTGCGGAAGCTGCAGCGGTTTGAAGAGCAATCGGTGGCTTCGGCGGCGCGGGCGTTTGTTTGCCACGAAGAGGACCGGTCGGTCTTTCCCAGCAGCAACGTGGTTGTGGTTCCCAACGGCGTCGGGGTTCCGGCGGCGCCGCGGAAGCGGCCGGTCACGCAGCCGGTGGCCCTGTTTCTCGGCCATTTCGCGGCGGGTCCGGGGTCGCCCAACGGTGACGCGCTGGCGTGGTTCATCGGCGAGATCTGGCCGCGGGTGCTGCAGGAAGCGCCGGCCGCGGAGTGCCGCATCGTGGGAAAGATCAGCGACGATTTGCGGGCGCGGATCGCGGGCGCGCCGGGGGTGCGGGTGATGGGATTCGTGGAATCCCTGGAGACGGTGTTCGCGGAGGCGCGGGTGAGCGTGGCGCCGCTGCGTTATGGCACGGGCACGCGGGTGAAGATCATCGACGCCTGGGCGCATGCCTGCCCGGTGGTGAGCACCACGGCGGGGGCGGACGGGCTGGCGGTGAAGCCGGGAGAGAACATCCTGCTGGCCGACGATGCGGAAGGGTTTGCGGCGCGCTGCGTGGAGTTGCTGCGCGATCCGATGCGGGCGGCGCAGATGGGGGTGGCGGGGTGGCGCACGGCGTCTGCGAAGTACGATGCGGCGAAGATTGAAGAGCGGCTGGCGGGATTTTTCCGGGAGTTCCTTGCGGCGCCGGCTGTGCCGCCGGCGGCTCCGGGCCGGCCCGCCCCACCTGCGCCGGCCGCCTGAGGCCTTACATCTGGTGTGCGGGGCGGGGCATGTCGCTGTGAATTTTCTGCTGCGTGGACTGCTTGCCGTCGTAGGAAAACAGCATCACGTCGTCATCGATGCGGGCCTGCAGGTGCACGGGTCGCGACCAGATCTGGTGCAGCGACTTGAGCGTTTCGACGGCGTACTTGATTTCGATATCGAGGCCGTTGTGCTTGTGCGCCAGGAACAGCTCGCCGGCGTTTTTGTAGTTCGCGTCCACCACATAGATGTAGGGCTGGCCCATGTTGGTCAGGCGATACAGCAGGGCCTCCTTGATGCGTTTGTAGTCGCGGCTCACGATGCGGAGCTGGCCGGTGTGGGGGTCGCGGCGGTACTGGTAGAGCTTCAGGCGGTCGACCATTTCCTCGGTGAGGAATTCGTCGATGAAGTTGACGTCGTTGTAGATGCGGCGGACTTCGAAGATTTTTTCGCGGCCCTGGTTGTGGGGTTTTTCGTAGCGGTCGCGGCCGCCGAGGGTGTCGAGCTCTTCGAATTCCTTGCCAAAGCGCCCGCGGTTCCAGCGGTCTTCGATGTCGCGGAAGAGCTCTACGCCGATCTTATAAGGATTGAAATTGCCGGGAGGCATGTGGACGGTGCCGGAGTGGTGGTCGGCGTAGTCGATGATTTCCGAGGAATCGAGGTAGTGACGGGTCATCATGGTGGAGTGCCAGTAGGTGGCCCAGCCTTCGTTCATGACCTTGGTCATTCCCTGGGGGGCGAAGTAATAGGCTTCGTCGCGGATGATCGACAGGACATCCTGCTGCCAGGGCTCCAGCGGGGCGTGTTCGAGCAGGAACAGCAGCACGTCGCGGACGGGCTCGGAGGGGATGACCTTCTTTTTCTTCTCCGCCTCGGCCTTGAGCCGCTGGCGTTCTTCTTCGATCAGCTTTCGCGGGTTGATGAAGCGCTCCATGTAGCCCTTGGTCTGGAAGCGCGTGAGGTGGCCCTCCATCTCGTTGTTGGCGTGGGTGTCCGAGAGCCGCTCGTCGGGGATGGCCTTGGCGAAGAACATGGAGTGGGGGTCGATCAGGTGCTCGAGCGCGAGGCAGGTGTCGAGGAATTTTTCGACTTTTTCGAGGCCGACGCGCTCGATGTGCTTGCGCACGCGGGTGGCGTGGTTGGCCATGCCGTCCATCATTTTGCGGTCGGTCTTGGAGAACCAGAGGTTGTTCTTGAAGAAATCGCAGTGGGCGTAGACGTGGGCCATCACGAGTTTCTGGTCGGTGATGGC
>JBEHXY010000462.1:0-3338 GCA_048498455.1 Planctomycetota bacterium
CCGGCGCAGAAGCCGGGGTTCATGGACCAGGTGCTGGCGGTGGCGCCGCTGGTGGTGATGGCGGGGCTGGTGTACCTGCTGCTGTTCCGGGGCCGGCAGAAGGAAGAAAAGAAGCGCAAGACGATGGTCGCGGAGATGAAAAAGGGTGACCGGGTGATGACCATCGGCGGCCTGGTGGCCAAGGTGGTGTCGGTGGAGGGGGACGACGTGGTGCTGAAGATCGATGAGGCCGCCAACGTGAAGGCGACGTACCGGAAGTCTTCGATTCAACAGGTGCTGGGCGGGGACGAGAAAAGCAAATAAGGAGGTGGGCGGGCGACAGCTGGAAGGCGGCGGCAGGCGGGCGCGAAGGCGCGTCGGCGCGGCTGCGAACCGGGTGTCGCCGGCTCGTGCAGTATGAAGAATTCATTGCTGTGGCGCTTTGTCACGATCTTTGTCATCATCGCGGTGGCGGTGCTGTGCGTGCGGCTGTGGCCGTTGCGGCTGGGCATCGACCTGGCGGGGGGCACGTCGCTGTTGTATGAGCTGGACCTCACGAAGATGGAGGGGTCGAGCACGAACCCGCAGGAGCTGGCGAACCAGGTGATCGGGGTGCTGAAGAAGCGCGTGGATCCCTATTCGCAGAAGAACCTGATCTGGCGCGTGGTGGGCGGCAAGCGCATCCAGGTGCAGATGCCGCTGCCGGGGAAGGAGACGCGGGAGGCGAAGGCCGACCAGGACAAGGCGGAGGTGGCGATCCAGCAGACCTCGCTGAAGCAGTCGGAAATCCAGTCGGCGCTGAGCAAGACGGGGGAGGCGCGGGCCAAGGCGATCAACGACCTGGCGGCCCCGGGCACGCCGCGGCACGAGATGCTGCTGAAGCTGGCGGCGGCGCAGGATCAGCTTGCGGCGGCGACGGCGGACGCATCGAAGTACGAGGTCGGCAAGGTGCCCCCCGAGGTGCTGGACCGGCGGATCAGCGGTCAGCAGGCGGTGGCGCAGGCGAAGGCGGCGATCGACGAATCGAACGTGGACCTGGCGACGCTGAAGTCGGTGGTGACGGCGGCGGACAATCCGAAGAACGCGGGGGCGCAGGAGGAACTCAAGAACCTGATCGCGGGGCATGAATCGCAGCGCAAGGAGATCGAGGCGTACGTGGAGGCGCACCGGCGGCTGATGGCGCTCAACGGTGGGGGGGTGGAAGATTCCGCGGACCTCCAGCGAATGATCACGTCGTCGGGCGTGCTGGATTTCCGCATCACGGTGGATCCGGCGGACGTGGGGTATCCCAACGGCGAGCAGTACCAGCAGGCGCTCAAGAGCCTGAAGGACAACGGGCCCAACGCCCAGATGAAGCTCGGGCCGATCGTCGCGCGGTGGTTCCTGGTCGATCCGAACTGGAAGGACAATTTCAGCGGCGGGGGCTATGTGACAGCGGTTTGGGCGGGCGAGCCCTACGTGTTGTGTTATGACGACACGGTGCACGCGTTGACGCACCAGGAAGGGCGGAAGCCCTGGAGTGTGCGGGCGCATTCGCCCTATTTCGATCCGGGCCGCGGCGAGGTGATGCCGTTTGAACTCGACGCGATGGGCGCGCGGATGATGGGGGACCTGACGTCGGACAACATCGGGCGTCCGATGTGCATTCTTCTGGACGACAAGGCGATGTCGGCGCCGCGGATCAACGACCGCATCAGCGCGAGCGGGGAAATCACGTTCGGCAGCGGGACGGCGGCGCGGCCGATCGAGGCGATCCGCAAGGAAGCCGAGGAACTCAAGCAGATGATGGATGCGGGGTCGCTGCCGGCGACGCTGCAGCGGGAGCCGATTTCGGTGGTGGAAATCACGCCGGACATGGGCAAGGACAACATCGAGGCGGGGATCCGGTCGGCGGTGTATGCCGTGATCGCGGTGGTGGCGTTCATGCTGCTGTACTACACGATCACCGGGGCGTTCGCGAACCTGGCGCTGATGGTGAACTTGCTGCTGGTGCTGGCGGCGATGGCGGCGCTGGGCGGGACCTTCACCCTGCCGGGCATCGCGGGGTTGGTGCTGACGCTGGGCATGGCGGTGGACGCCAACATCCTGATCAACGAGCGCATTCGCGAAGAGCTGCACAAGGGGGCGAGCCTGTGGATGGCGGTGCGGCAGGGCTATGACAAGGTGTTCTGGACGATCTTCGACGCGAACCTCACCACGTCGCTGACCTCGATCGTGCTGATTTACGTCGGCAGCGAAGAGGTCAAGGGCTTCGGTGTGACGCTGTTGATCGGCCTGGCGATTCACATGTTCACGGCGCTGTTCGTGACCCGCACGCTGATCATGGCGTCGATCAAGTGGGGGGTGGTGCGGGCGATCGACGACCATTCGCTGGCGGAATACATCCGGGAGATTTTCACCTTCACGTGGCTGCGGAACGGGCACTGGCCGTTCATGCGCGTGATCACGGTGTCGAATATCGACTGGATCGGCAAGCGGTACATTTTCTGGGGCGTCTCGGCGCTGATCACCATCGCCGGCCTGTGGGCGTTCGTGGCCCGCGGCGAGGACAAGTACGACATCGAGTTCCGCGGCGGCACGCAGGTGACCTTCCAGCTGAAGGAAAATCCGGGCGGGGGCTTCCTGACGCAGGATGAAGTGCGGCACCGGATCGAGTCGCTGGCGACCCTGCCGGGGCTGTCGGACCTGGGAAGCGCCCGCGTGTACGGCGTGGGCAAGCCGGAGGAGCATCGCTTTGAGATGCAGACGACGGTGTCAAATCCGAAGGGCAACCCGGGGTATGTCCAGGCGACGCTGCTGGATCCGCTGGCACAGAAGTTCAGCGACGTGCTGGAGACGACCCCGCGGGTGAGCTTCGCGCATGGCGACGTGTCGCACCAGCAGATCAACACGCTGCTGGACCTGGGGGTGATTCGCCCGATCACGGCGGGTTCGCTGGACCAGGCGTTCGCCAAGACGGACATCCAGGGCATTCCGAATCATGATGTGACGGATTTCATCGGCGGGACCGCGATCCTGATCGAGGACATGAACCCGCCGCAGACGGCGCAGAAGCTGGAAGACCGGATTCGCGCGGCACGTCAGGCCCCGGACATCCGGATTCCCTATCGCAACTTCAAGATCATCCCCGTGACCGCCGTGGCGAACGGTGGGGCAGCGCAACCGGAAGCCGGCGGCAACGGCCCGGCGACCAACGCGGCGTTCCGCACGGTGCCGGCGATGGAAGGGGACACCCGCCCGCTGACCCGCGCGGTGATGGTGAGCCTGGACACCGCCAAGCGGTACGATCCGGACAACGAGTCGAACTGGAAGGACAACGCCACCACGGAATGGCAGGTGGTGCGGACGGCCCTGGAGAC
>JBEHXY010000463.1:0-3332 GCA_048498455.1 Planctomycetota bacterium
TCCGTCCGCTACCGAAAACCCCACCCCCGCATCTTCGAAATCGCCCTCGCCCAGATCGGCGTCCCCGCCTCCCGTACCCTCTTCATCGGCGACCTCCTCTCGGCCGACATCGCCGGCGCCAAACGCGCCGGCATGCGCACCATCTGGAAACCCGCCCGCAACAAACCCTTCGCCAAAGCCCCCGCCAAACCCCACCGCCTCGCCCCCGACGACATCATCCCCAAAGTCACCCACCTCCCCGAAGCCCTCCGCCAATTCGGCTGGCGCCCCACCCGCCCCACCCCCCACCCCGCCGTCGCCTGAACAGGTCCACGGAAGGGCTCCCCATGTCCGCCCTGCTGATCCTCCTGGCCGTCCTCACCGCCAGCCTCCTCCTGACCGCCGCCCCCCTCGCCCTGGTCGCCCGCCTGCTCCATTACGTCATCAAGTTTCTCCCGCTCCATCGCTGGGACGTCCTGACGTATCACCTCAAGCGCGACATTCTCGTCAAGCGGCTGCTGGGGCTGCCCGGGGAAAAGCTCACGATCACCCAGGACGGGCGCGTGCTGATCAACGGCACCGCCATCACACCGCCGGCCGATGCCCCGCAAACGTTTCCCTGGCCATCCGACCTGCGAGACCTGCCCGCGGGGCTGCGGCCCGATCGCGAGCTCGTCCTCGGGCCCGATGAGTATTTCGTCGTCGGCGACAATTCCTTCAGCTCCTTCGATTCCCGCTTCGCCGGCCCCGTGCACGCGGCGGACATCACCGGCGTGCTGTCGGCTCGTTACTGGCCGTTGTCGCGGATGGCGTTGTTTCGGTAGGGCCGCGGCCTTCGCATGTGGGCACCTGGATACGCTGGAGGGCTGACGATTCTGCGCAGATTCTGGCGGACGGTGGATCGCCGCGGTATTGGAGAACAAGATGGGGTTGGTCAGGAGGGGGGAAGGATGTCGATGATGCCACGCAGGCCGTCGCCGGTGAGGCGGGTGAAGGTGTGGGGATGGGACTTTTTGTGGGTGCGCCAGGCGTGGTGCATGGCGTCGGCGAGGGAGTTGGCGCCGCCCATGGCGTAGACGGTTTTGGCGGGGCGGTGGAGAGCGGAGAGGAGGCGGAAGTTTTCGGCGCTGGCGTGGACGAGCCCGCGGAGCAGGGCGGCGAGGAGGTCGGTGCGGGTGGTGGCGAGGGTGAGGCGGTCGAAAGCGGCGCCGGTGCGCCCGCCAAGGGCGGCGCGTTCGCCGGCGAAGGTGGGGATGCAGGTGGCGGCGTCGTCGGACTCGGGGGCGGTGCAGGCGCGGGCGACGAGGTGGCTCCATTGGCGGTCGGAGAGGGTGGGAAAAAGCTCGCGGCGGGCCCAGGCGGCGGCGCTGCCGGCGGCGCTCATGGTGCGGACGGCGAGCCATGCGGGGCGGCGGGCGAATTTTCCGTGGGCAACTCCGACGGGGCGGGAGAGGATGCCTTCGGTGCAGGCGGGGGCAGGGACGCACATGGCGAGGACGTCGGTGGAGCCGGCGTTGTGAACGAGCTGGCCGGCGTGCATGGGGGTTTGGACGACGGCGGCGCTGGTGTCGACGAAGCCGCCGGCGACGGGGGTCCCGTCGGGGATGCGCAGGGCGCGCGCGGCTTCGGGGGTGACTTTTCCCCAAAACTCGTCGGCCCAGCGGACCTGGGGGAGCTGGCTGGGCTTGATGCCGACGGCGTCGCAGGCGGCGGGTTCCCAGGAGAAATCCTTGGCGCGGGCGAGGCCGAGGAAGATGGCGTTGGAGGGATCGATGGTCCAGTCGCCGGTGAGGAAGCGGCCGATGAGGCTGGAGATTTGTCCGACGCGGATGTCGCCTTTGAGGGTGGCTTTTTCGTGGCGATGGATCCAGGCGAGGGAGGAGGCGGCGATGCCTCCGGGGTAAGGGAGGTTGGCGGTGCGGGTGAGCCACCAGCGTTTGCCGAGGCGGGTGACGAGGTCGGCGGCTTCGGGGATGCTGCGGCGGTCCTGGTGGGTGATGAGGGGACGCTTGGCGTTGCCGGCGGCGTCGGTGATGGCGAGGCCCGTGGAGAAGGCGCAGAAGGCGAGGGCGTCGAGCTTTCGGCCGTCGGCGGCCTGGGAGGCGGCGCGGGTGAGAGCGTGGAGGATGTCGTGGGGGTGGACTTCGGCGCGCGGGCCGTCGAAGTGGGTGGGGTAGGGGGCGCGGGTGCGCGCGAGGAAGCGGCGGCCGTCCCAGTAGCCGGCCTTGACGGAGGAGGAGCCGACGTCGAGCGCGAGCACGCGCATGGAATTCCTTTATGGGGGTGATCGGTTCTCTGTTGACGGTTGCGTCGTTATCGGGGGCGCGTGGTGACGGGCGCGGGGCCGGGATCGACCTGGCTGGGCCGGACGCCGGGCGGCAGCCGGCTGCTGAAGCGGGCGGTTTCGGCGAACAGCTGGCCGCTGCGCATGTGACCCTGGATGGTGACGGGCATGTAGCGGTCGAGTTTGTCGAGGGTGGTGGGCTGGCCGTCGAGGAAGAACTGGGTGTTGGCGTCGTACTTGACGGAGATGTTGTTGGGGACGCGGACCTGGTCGATCCGTTCTTCCTTGCTGATGAGCATGGTGGAGGTGGTGAAGCGGAGGCTGACGATGGTGCCGGAGAAGGAGCGGAAGTCGGGGTCGCCGGCGGTGGCGCCGCCGGCCTGGGAGTTGGCGTTGCCGCCGGCGCAGCCGGCGAGAAGGGTTGCCGCAATGATGAGTGTCCACACCCGCCGCATCAGGAACCTCCTGCGATTTCGAGCGCCCGGTCCACAAGGTCCGCCCCTTCCACCCCCTCGGGCGCGTCGAGCCAGTGTACCGGGTTTCCTGGGGCTTCGCCTCCCTCGGGCGGCGCCGGCGGCCAGCGTTTGAGCCAAGTGCGCTGCATCTTGGCGAGGTAGCGGGTTTGGATTTTGATTTGTTCGACGGCTTCGTCGAGGGTGCACTTGCGATCGAGATACGCCAGGAGTTCCTTGTAGCCCACGCCGCTGGCGGCTTCGGGGGAAAAGCCGCGGGGATCGGCGCGGAGGCGCTGGACTTCGTCGAGGAGACCGGCGGCGATCATTTTTTTGACGCGGGCGTTGATGCGGCGGTTGAGCAGTTCCTTGTCGCGGCGGATGCCGATGTAGGTGGCCTGGAGTTGCGGGTGTTCGGCGGACCATTGGGTTTGGAGGGCGGAGATGGGGGTGCCGGTGAGGGTATGGACTTCGAGGGCGCGGACGATGCGGCGGAGGTCGTTGGGGTGGATGCGGGAGGCGGCGACGGGGTCGATGGCGGCGAGCTGTGCGTGGAGGGCGGGGGCGCCACTTTGCTCGGCTTTGGCGTGGAGGGCGGCGCGGATTTCGGGGTCGGC
>JBEHXY010000464.1:0-3331 GCA_048498455.1 Planctomycetota bacterium
TGAAGGGTGGTGGGGCGGAGGGCCTGCCAGGTGAGGGTGATGTCGAGGCCGCCGTCGGGACGCGGGGTGCAGCGGGCGCCGGCGAGGAGAAATTCGGTGCCGAAGGCGACGTTGCGGGAGGCAGGAAGGGCGCTGGCCATGGAAGCATCGAGGTCGGCGGCGGCGAGGCGGCGGGCGCGGCGGCCGGCGTGGTCCTGGTATAGGGCGAGACCGGCGAGCGTCGCCACCAGCAGGGCGGTGGCGAGGATGGTGCGCGCGGCGGGATCGAGCAGCGCGGCGAAGAGCGAGCGCGCCCGGCCGCCGGGAACTTCGAGGGCCTGGCGCGGGCCGGCGGCGGCGCGGCGCCAGGGCGGCCAGTGCTGGACGATGGCTTTGCGCAGCGGGCGTTCGACGGCGGCCCAAATGAGGTAGGAGGTGAGGAGGACGAGGGCCCAGTAACCGCTGTACACGAGCCAGCCGGGGAGGACCGCGAAGCTTTGCACGCGGTAGCCGTACCAGTCGAGCAGGAGCTGGTGCACGAGGTACACGCTGAAGCTGATTTCTCCCAGCAGCACGCCCAGCGGGGCGGAGAGGGCGTGGGCGATCCAGCCTTCCTCGCGGGCCATGACGTAGACGAGCGCGGCGAAGGCAAGGCAGACGGTGCCGCCCTCCTGGAGCCACTGCTTGCCCGCGGCGCCGACGATCGGATAAGCGGCGGCCCAGGCGACGAAACGGTCGGCATAGAACATGTTGAGCAGCACGAGGGCGATGGCGGCGAGCTCGAGCAGGGTGGCGAGGAGGCGGGGGACGCGCCAGGCGGAGGTGCGGCTCCAGAGAAGGGCGACGGTCATGCCGAGGGTGAACTCGAAGAGGCGTGCGAGGGGGTTTGTGTACACAAGGCCGACGGCGGTGATGCGGTCGAGTTGCTCGGGGACGGGCTCGGCGAAGGGCAGCACGCCGGGGCGGTTGCCGAGGGAAATCAGGAGGGCGGCGAGGGCGGCGGCGAGGGGGAGCTTCCACCACCAGGTGCGGCTCCAGCGGTGGATGAGGAAGGGAAAAAGGAGGTAGAAACCGAACTCCGTGGAGATGCTCCAGGAGACGACGTTGAAGGCGAGGTAGGCGCGCGGGGTCGGGAGCCAGGATTGGAGCATGAACACGTTGAGGAAGGTGGGGAGGAACCATTCGGTGGCGTGCTGGGGTTTGTAGCCCAGGGGGTGGCGGAGGAGGAACAGGGTGAGCAGCAGGGTGGTGATGTGCGCCGGCCAGACGCGGGCGAAGCGCGCGAGCAGGAAGCGGCCGCGGGCGGGCCAGGTCTCCAGGTGTGGGTAGACATAGGCGAGGATGAAACCGGAGAGGACGAAGAAGAAAGAGACGGCCTGGAACAGGAGGAAGGGATGGAAGAGGTTGGCGGGGAGCAGGCCGTTGGCGGCGGAGTGGTTGAGGACGATGGCGGCGGCGGCGAGGAAGCGGAGGGTGGTGAGTGCGTGGAGACGTCGGACGGCGGGGCGGGAGAGGTCGGGAAGGGGGATGGACACCGCCGGGGCGGTCATGGGTGGGGTCCTGGGGCGGGAGTGATTTTTTCGAGGAGGAGGGGAAGGGGGAGGGTTTCCTCTTCGCGGGTCTGGAGGTTCTTGAGTTTGGCCTGTCCTGCGGCGGCTTCGGCGGGGGCGAGGATGAGGGCGAATTTCGCGCCGGATTTGCCGGCGTCTTCGAGAAGCTTGCCGATGTTTTTGGTGGCTTTGTAGCTGGTGATGGCGGTGAGGCCGGCGGCGCGGAGAGCGGCGAGGGTTTGCAGGGCGGTGTCGGGAGTGTCGAGGGTGTTGATGACGAAGACATGCGGGGGGCGAGCGCCGGGATTGGTGGGGAGCTTGTTTTTTTCCTGCAGAAGGAGTGCGAGGACGACGTCACCCATGCCGAAGCCGGTGGCGGGGAGGGCGGGGCCGCCGAACATTTCGATGAGTTTGTCGTAGCGTCCGCCGCCGGCGACGGCGCGGTGGGCGCCGGAGGTGGCGGCGACTTCCCAGACGAAGCCGGTGTAATAGGCGAGGCCGCGGACGATGGAGGGGTCGTACCTGGCGTAACCGGGGAGGCCCATGAGTGCGAGGGTTTTTTCGATGTGGGCCTGGGTGGCGGTGATGGTTTCCTTGTAGGCGAGGAAGTCGCGGTTGCCGCCGAGGGGTTCCCAGAAGGATTCGTCGAGCGGGTTTTTGCCGGCGGCGAGTTGCTCGAAGAAGGCCTGCTCGTTGGAGGGGACCTGGTTGTCGGCGTACTGTTTCTGCCGCTGTTCTGGGGAGAGTTTGGCGAGGCGGTCGAGGAGATAGAAGCCGAAGGCGAAGCGTTCGGGAGGAAGCCCGCCGAGGGTGAAGAGGTGTTCGACGAGGGAGCGGTCGTTCCAGAGAAGTTGGACCTCGGAGGAGCCAAGACCGAACTCGCGAAGGCAGTCGAGGCAGAGGGCGGCGGTTTCGAGGTCGAACTGGCGGCGGGCGTCGGGGGTGTCTCCGCCGAGCATGTCGACGTTCCACTGGATGAATTCTTTGAGGCGGCCTTTCTGCTGGCGTTCGGCGCGGTAGCAGCGGGGAATGGAGAACCACTTGATGGGGCGCGGGAGGGCGCTGGCCTTGGCGGCGACCATGCGGGCGAGGGTGGGGGTGAACTCCGGGCGCAGGGCGAAGGCATCGGTGTTGCCGGTTTTGTCTTCGCGGGATTCAAAGTGGAAGAGTTGGGAGACGATTTCGTCGCCGGATTTGACCTTGTAGAGGTCGAGGTATTCGAAGGTGGGTCCGTCGACTTCGAGGAAGCCGTGGCGGAGGGAGACTTTTCGCCAGGTATTTTCCAGGTGGCGGCGGAGGGCCATGGCGTCGGGGTAAAAGTCGCGCGTGCCGGGGGGAGGTTGGAAGGTGTTGGCCATAAGGGGGGGATGGTAAATGGTAATGGGCGAATGGTAAATGGATGGGGGCGCGTTTGGGGGATGGGCAATGGGTGGGGTGGGGGCGCGTTAGGATGTGGGGGCGGGCGTGTGTGGAGGTTGTGATGCGGATTGTGGATGTGCGGGAGAAGACGGTGTCGATCGCTTCGCCGATGGCGAATGCGTACATCGATTTCTCGAAGATGACCTGCAGCGTGGTGGCGGTGGTGACGGATGTGGTGCGCGAGGGGAAGCGGGTGGTGGGGTATGGGTTCAATTCCAACGGCAGGTATGGGCAGGGGGCGTTGATGCGGGAGCGGTTTTTTCCGCGGTTGATGGCGGCGGCGGACGGGGTGGCGGATGCGACCGGGGAAAACCTCGATCCGTTTGCGATCTGGAAGGCGCTCATGAGCAACGAGAAGCCGGGGGGACATGGGGAGCGGAGCG
>JBEHXY010000465.1:0-3317 GCA_048498455.1 Planctomycetota bacterium
CCCTCGGCACGCTTGTCGGCGTGGGCGCCGCCGGCGACATGCTCGACAAGAACGGCAACTTCCCCGACGTCCAGAAGCCCATGGCCGTCGACGCCCTCGCCTGCGTCTTCGCCTCGCTGGTGGGCACGTCCACGTCCGGGGCGTTCATCGAATCCGCCACCGGCATACGCGAGGGCGGCCGCACCGGCCTCACCGCGCTCACCGTCGCGGCGCTCTTCGCGGTCTCGATATTTTTCATCCCGCTCGCCACCGCCCTGCAGTCCCTCACCTACGCCTACGGCCCCGCGCTGATCATGGTCGGCATCCTGATGACCAGCTCCATCAAGCACCTCGACACCGAGGATCTCACCGAGCTCGTCCCCGCCGTCGTCACCATCGTGATGATGCTCTTCACCTACAACATCGCCAACGGGCTCACCGCCGGCCTGGTGCTCCACCCGCTCACGAAGACCGCCTGCGGCCGCCTGCGCGAGGTTCGCCCCGCCGCTTGGCTGCTTGCTGCCCTCTGCCTGTTCTACTACGTTTTCGGCGTGCTGCACTGACGCGCGATCGCGCTCAAGCCGCCACCACCCGCCGCCGCCGCCACACCTTCCGCAGCCCCCACAGCACCACCGCCCACGGCAGCAGGAACAGCACGCCGGTCAACACGAGGTACAAACTCCAACTCAAGGCCGCCAGCGCGCTGCCCAGCGCCGCCCGCACCGTCACCCATACGCCCTTGTCCTCGCCCACAATCGTCGCACGGCTGCTCAACGTGATGCTGATCCGTTCCTTGGCGAACTTCGTGTCCGGCGCGTCGGGATTGCTCTGCACACTGTTCACCCGCTCCTCCCCATTGAGATCGCGCACCGCGCTGAGCACCCGCATGGCATCGCCCACCGGCACATCCACCGTGATCCGCCCGGTGGTCCGCCCGCTGCCCTCCTTGCCCGCCAGGTCCTCCAGCACCTTCGCCCCCGCCGGCAGCGCCGCTCGAATCCGCTCCAGCCCGCGCCCCACATCGCCGACCTCCACGCCCAGCGTCGTCGTGCGCCGCGGCGCGATCGTCGCCGCGGAAATCAGCGTGATCGACAGCCCCTCCTTGGTTGCAGTCCCGGCGCCATTGGAATTCTGCGTGACCGACTGCGCCAGCACGGCTCCCTGATCGCGCAGGAGCCCCAGCACCTTCGCCAGGGCTTCGCTCTTCACTTCCGCCTGGATCGTCCCGGTCATTTCCTCCGCAGTCTTGCCCGCCAGCTGCGAACTCACCACGCGCCCCGCCGCCGCACCCACGCCGTTGCCGCCCCCTTCGTGCATCGCCGCCAGCACCGCTTCATACACCGCCCCCACATCCGCCGCCGCAACGCTCAGCACCATCGTCTCGCGCGGGGGCACCGTCGCTGCCGACACGATCATGATCGACATCCCCTCCTTCGCCCCGGTGGTGGCCCCGCTGGCGCTCTGCGACACCGTCGAGCTCGTCACGATGCCCTGCCCGCGCAGCACCCCCAGCACCTTCTCCACCTGCTCTGCCCGCACCTCCGCCTGGATGCTGCCCACCAGGTCCTCCGCCCGATTTCCCGTGAGCTGCGAACTGGCCACGCGCCCCACCGCGCTCATCACCCCCGCCGGCCGCGTCGTCGCTCCCGCGCCCGCCGCGACATCACGCACCGTCGCCAGCACGGCCTGGTACGCCGCCCCCACATCCGCCGCCGCGACGCTCACGCTCATCGTCTCCCGCGGCGGAACACTCGCCAGGTTCGACAAGGTCAAGCTCACCCGCGAATCCTTCTGCTCCACCGCCAGCACCGCGCCGGCCGATCCATCGGTCCCGCCGCTCACCGTCTGCTTCCGCGCCCGCTCAAACCGCGTCACCGTTCCGAGGCTCCGCAGCCCCGCCATCACCCCCTCCGCCTTGTCCGCAGGCACATCGGCGATCAGGAAGGCCGTCGTCTGATCGTTCTCGCCCTTGCGCACGCCGCTGTCGACCACCCGCCCCTTCGCATCGTCGACCACCTTGCGCGCCGCCGCGTATTGGGCCTCGATTTCCTCCGTCTGCAGGTCGATGGTCGCCGTCTCCTGCTCGGTCGCCGCCGCGGCCTTCTGGATGTCCTTCTCATACGCCGTGATCGTCAGCGTCGCCATCCCGACGAGGTTGTTGTAATACCGAATCTCCCCCTCCAGCTTCTCGATCCGCACCCGGTACTCGCCCAGCTGCTTCTCCGCCTCCACCAGGTCCTTCACCTCCCCCTTGCCGTTCTTGATCAGATCGATCAGCCGCCCCTCCATCGCCCGCAGCGCCCGCAGCTCGCTCTCGATGTCGGTGTATTGCTTGGTCACATCGCTTGCGGAAATCTGCTGGTTCTTCAATTCGCCGATGCCGCGAATCTTGAGCAGCATCCGGTCGAGATGCTCCGGCGGCACCCGCACCACCACGCTGCCGCGAATCTTCCCGTTCGCCAGCCGATCCGAACTCGTCGACGAGACAAACCCGCCCTCCTCCTTCACCACCGAGGTGATCGTGTTGGACGCATCATCAAACGACCGCACCTCAAACTCGACCGTCCCGTTGCGAATCACCTTGCGCTCGGCGGCGGTCACATCGGCAACACCGCCAGCGCCGTTGGGCGCCGCAGATGGTTGCGTCGCCGCTGGCGGGGTCATCGGCACTTCCGCCTGCGCCACCTGCCGGAAGCCAACGCCGAGTGCCGGAAGGTCTCCGATGGTGGGCGCGGCTTTGCCATTCACGTCGCTAACATTCGTTTGCTTGATGCGCTGAAGATTCTCCCGCGCGTAGGTGTCCTTCCCGTACAGTTCCTTATTGACGTCCGCTGCGTTCTCGATCCGCACCCCATAGTTGAATTTCGTGTCGCCAAAGTTGGTCGGCGTCGAACCACCGGAAACCCAGCCACCCGATCGGAGGACTTCTGTCCCTGAGGACGGCACCGCAGCCGCGCCGTTGATGCCGCCTGCGGCCACGGTACTGTTGAAGTAGTTGTCCGTCGCACGCCCACCTCCCCGGCCCCCGGTGGACCCGCCTGTCGTTCCTCCCGTGCCAAAACCCCCGCTGATGTTTCCCCCGTTCAGATTTATCGCGCCCACCGATCCACCCAGCGCCAAGGCTCCACCGTTTGCCACGGACATACCACCAACCGCCTTTGATTCGTTGTTTGCCAATGCCCCCGATCCATTCTTGATCATCCCCGTACCCGTCGCAGGATTCTGGTCCACCGGAACTTGCCCAAAAAGTCCTGAACTTGTCGAGACTCCAGCCCCAACCAGAAATCGTCCATTCTGTTCGCCTTGCACCTCGCGCAGCGCATCCGGCAATCCACCAC
>JBEHXY010000466.1:0-3301 GCA_048498455.1 Planctomycetota bacterium
AGGGGACTCCCACGGATCAACGGTCCGCAGGAGTTATCAGCACGCGGCGCGCGGGGCGGCGGCGGGCGGTTCAGGCGAACTCCATCGCCCTCGGAAGGTGCGAGGGAGTGTAGCGGCGCGGGGAGCGGGGGGCAAGCGGGGGCGGGGAAGGGGGCAGGGAAGTTGGATCAGGGAAGATCGGTGAGGGTGACGGATTTGCCGTCGGCTTCAAGGTGACCGTGGAGGTTGCCGGTGGTGGTGTCCAATTGCCAGTGAATCGAGAAGGCGGAGGGGTCGGCAGGATCGAGCGTGGGGGCGAAGTAGCGGAAGGTGTGGGGGCCGAGCGGATAGGGGCGTGTGCCGGTTATATAGGAGCTGGTGGTGAGGTATTCCGGCCGGCGGAATTGCGAGGCGATGGCGTAGATGTGGATGGTGATGTGCCTGCTGAGGCCGGCGATGCGCTGACCGTCCGGGGCGTCGACCTGCACAGGATTGGTCGGGCGATCGGTGATGGCGACGAGGCGGTCGCCGGCAGGGCAGGAGAGGCGGTGAAGGAAGAGAACAGGGGGATCGGTTTCGTTCGTATCATTGTAGAGCGCATCACGCTCGGCGAGGCGGGCGAACGCGATCCACTCGGGAGGGTTCCAGGCGACCGGGGGGCTGGCGTAACGGAGCGACGCACGATGACGCTCCGGGTCAAAGGTGGCGATCATTTCTTCCGTCAAGGTGATTTGTGCGGGCGGAAGTGTGAGGGTGAGGCAGGCCTGCTGCGCCTGGAGAAACTCCTGACGGCGGAGGAAGGAGGAGATCGCGCGCGGGGCGGTGTAGAGGAGCGCGATGGCGGCGAGCAGCAGCAACGGAATGGCGATGAGGCGGTTGCGGTAGCGCCGGCGCCAAGGGAGAGGCGGGGCATAGGAGAGGCTGGGCCGCGGTGGGTGCTTGGGGGTCATGTTCAGCACGAGGTGTTGGAGACGCCGGTGCCGGGGGACTTCACGGGGGAATCAGCGTGCGGCCGCGGCCTTGCGTTGATACGCGGGGCGATGGTTACTCGGTGCCGGCGAAGCCGAGGGATTCGTCGAGCCAGTCGTCGGTGGTGAGGACTTGTTTGCGTTGGGAGCGGGCCATGCGTTGGGCCTTGGCCTGGGCGCGGTTGAAGAGCAGTTTGAGGAAGGGGGTTTTGAGGGGGTGTTCGGTATTGCCGGCGAGACCGCGGAAGAGTTTGACGAGGCGCGGGGCGTTTCGCTGGAGGAGTTCGTCCTCGAGGGAGACATAGGCCTGGGCGCGGCCGGGGTCGCCTTGACGGGCAGCGCGGCCGAAGAGCTGGCGGTCGACGCGTTTGGTTTCGTTGCGTTCGGCGGCGATGACGGCGAGGCCTCCGAGTTCGGTGACGCCGCGGGCGAGTTTGATGTCGGTGCCGCGGCCGGCCATGTTGGTGGCGACGGTGATTTTGTGGAGAGCGCCGGCGCCGGCGACGATCTGGGCTTCCTCGGCATGGCGGACGGCGTTGAGCACCTGGTGGTCGAGGCCGAGGGCCTGGAGCATTTCCGAGAGGCGTTCGGAGTGTTTGACGGAGCGTGTGCCGACGAGGATCGGCTGGCCGGTGGCATGAAGGCGCTGAATTTCGCGGACGATGGCTTTGTACTTGGCGTCCTCGGTGGCGAAGACGACATCCTTGTACTGCTTGCGGATGTTGGGTTTGTTGGTGGGGATGAGCACGACGGGGAGGTGGTAGATCTGCCAGAACTCGCGGCGGGCTTCGAGGCCGGTGCCGGTCATTCCCGCCAGGGAGCGATAGGAGCGGAAGAAGCGTTGGAAGGAGAGGCGGGCGTAGGTGTCCTTAGGGGGGTTGATGGTGATCTGTTCCTTGGCCTCGATGGCCTGGTGGAGTCCTTCGCGCCAGGTGCGGTCGGGCATGAGGCGGCCGGTGAATTCGTCGACGATGACGACCTTTTCCTTGTCGGGGTCTTCGTCGGGAGCGCCGCCGCCGACGCCCTTGGCGACGACGTATTGTTTGCCCTTGAGATAGAACTCGCGGGCGGTGAGGGCCTGGGTGACCATTTCCTCGGCGCGGCGGGCGCCGTTCCACAGGCCGCCGAGACCTTCGGTGACGTCCATCACGTGGTGGAAGCCTTCGTCGGTGAGCTCGACTTCGCGGTAGCGCGGGTTGACGGTGTAGTGTTTCTGCTGGACGAGGCGCATGGCGACGTCGGCGGCCTGGCGGAAGGCTTCGACCTGCTCTTCGTTGGGGGCTTCGCCGGAGATGATCAGCGGGGTGACGGCTTCATCGACGAGGATGGAGTCGGCTTCGTCGACGATGGCGGCGGCGAGGCCGCGCATGACGAGCTTGTCGGTGCCGGCGCCGAAGAGCATTTTGCCGAGGAGCGCCCCGGGGAGGTCCTTGGTGCGGCCGAGGGAGAGGCGGTCGCGGAGGAAGTCGGCGCAGGCTTCCTTGTTGGTGCAGTAGGTGATGTCGGCGCGGTAGGCGTCGCGGCGCTGGTCGGGTTTGAAGTCGCCGTTGATGTAGCCGACGGTGAGGCCGCAGAATTCGTAGACGGGCCGCATGAGTTCGGCGTCGCGGCGGGCGAGGTAATCGTTGACGGTGAGGACATGGCAGCCCTTGCCGCGCCAGCCGAAGATGGTGGCGGCGAGGGTGGCGGTGAGGGTTTTGCCTTCGCCGGTGGCCATTTCGGCGATGCAGCCATCGGTCATGGCGAGGGCGCCGGCGACCTGCACGAGGTAATGCTTTTCGCCGCGCTTGCGGGCGGCGACCTCGCGGATGATGGCCATGGCGTGGAGCATGTCGTCGGGCTTTTCCTTGCCGGTGCGAAAGAGGGCGCGGAGGTTGAGGGCTTTTTCGCGGAGGTGGGCGTCGGAGAGCTTGAGGTAGAGGGGATCGAGGGCGAGGACTTTGCGGGCCCGCTTGAGGACGTTGGAGGTGCGGTATTTGAGCCGCGCGACATAGCCGCGGGCGGTGTCGAAGGCGGCGTCGATGTTGGAGGGCAGGGGCTCGGTGCGGACCTGGGAGGCGAGCATGCGCCAGGTGGCGGAGGGAATGCCGATCTCGACGGCCGGACCGGAGGCGCGCGTCTGGGGCGCCTGGGATTCGGAGGGTTCGGAGCCGGGGAAGATGGTGACGTTGGTGGCCATAGTTAATGCTCAATGTCCAATGCCCAATGACCAATGCTCGGGACCGGGCGGCGGGTCAGGGGTTCGGAGGTTTGCAATCGCAGGTGTGGATGATTCGACAAAAAATCAGATGCAGCGCCTTGGCTTCGGTCCAGAGGACGGCGGCGGGGTCGCGATGGGCAGGCGCGGCGGTGGC
>JBEHXY010000467.1:0-3287 GCA_048498455.1 Planctomycetota bacterium
GGTGGGGGAGCCGGCGGCGAGGGAGTCAGAGGCGCCCTCTGCGGCGCGGGTGCTGATCCAGGAATTGCCGGTGGCGCGGAAGTGGAGGTACCAGGCGGCGAGGAGGAGGGAGAAGAGGAGGGCGGCGGATTTGAGGAGGGGTTTGGGCATGGGGGGCTCCTGGGTGTGGGCGATGAAGATTATGACGCGCGGAGCCGGGAAGTGTTCCGAGATTTTTTGAGAGGGGATGCTGGAGGGGATGGTTGCGACGGGCAAGGGGGGGCCGGGGGGCGTGCTTGTCAGCTATCGGCGAGGGCGGGCTGCGGGTTGTTTGGAGGATCCAGCCTCAGGGGAAGATGCCGCGGGCGGTGTAGGCTTTGGCGATGTGTTCGATGGCGACGGCGTAGGCGGCGGTGGAGAAGTCGATGGAATGCTGGTGGGCGGCGAGGCGGACGCGGCGAGCGGCGTTGAGGATGGTTTTTTTGAGTTCGGCATCGACGCGGGCGAGGGCCCAGTGGGTGCCGGCGCGGTTCTGGACCCATTCGAGATAGGAGACGGTGACGCCGCCGGCGTTGCAGAGGATGGCGGGGAGAATGGCGATATTGCGGTAAGCGAGGAGGGTGTCGGCTTCGGGGGTGCAGGGGCCATTGCCGCCCTCGGCGAGGACGCGGCAATTCAGCCATTCGGCGACCTGCTTGTCGACCATGCGTTCGAGGGCGGCGGGGATGAACAGGTCGACGGGGGTGCGATAGAAAGCTTCGGCATCGACGTATTCGAGTGCTGGGTGCTGAGTGGTGGGTGCTGAGTCGCTGGGGACATAGCCTTTGATGCCGCCGGTTTTTTGAACGTGTTTGGCGAGGTCGATGGCGTCGATTTTTCCATCGGCGGTGGTGGTGCGGAGGGCGCCGGTGTGGTCCATGACGGCAGTGAGCTTTGCCCCCTGGGCCTGGAGGAGCATGGCGGCGTGGGAGGCGACGTTGCCGAAGCCGAGGGTGGAAAAGCGCATGCTGGTGATGTCGATGAGGAATTCGGGGAGGAGTTCCTGGAGGACGTAGACGAGGCCCTGGCCGGTGGCCTTGTCGCGTCCTTCGGAGCCGCCGCAGGCGATGGATTTTCCTGTGACGACGTTGCGGAGGCCTTGTTTGGCGACGCCTTCGTGGGTGTTCAGGTAGGTGTCCATCATCCAGTCCATGATCTGGCTGTTGGTGCCGACGTCGGGAGCGGGGATGTCGTAATCGGGGCCGATGGTGTCACCGAGGGCGGCGGTGAAGCGGCGGGTGAGGCGCATCAGCTCGGCGGAAGAGAGCTCGCAGGCGTTGACCTTTACGCCGCCTTTGGCGCCGCCATAGGGGAGGCGCATAAGGGCGCATTTCATGGTCATCCAGAGGGAAAGGGCCTTGCCGTCGTCGAGAGACATCTCCGGGTGATAGCGGATGCCTCCTTTATAAGGGCCGAGGATGTTGTTGTGCTGGATGCGGTAGCCTTTGAATAGTTTGTAGTGGCCGTTGTCCATCTGGACGGGAAAGTTGACGATGAGTTCGGTTTTGGGCTGTCCGAGGATGGCGCGGACGTATTCGGTGGCCTTGAGAACGTCGCAGGCACGGTTGACGTGCGACACGGCCATGGCGAAGAGGGAGTGGGGGTCGGCGGGGGGAAGGGGTTCGGTGGCGGGGAGGGTGGTCATGGGGAGCTCCGGTTGGGTGCGGACGGGATTGATCGTAAGGGAGGGAGGAGCAATGGCCAAGCGGTTACGGCGGGACCTGGAGGGGTCGCTGGCGGGGGGCGTGCGGTGTTGGGGCGGGAAGTGGTGGTCGGCTACGCAAGGGGCGCAAGAAAAAGGGGCGGCGATTGAGATCGCCGCCCCTGCGGGTCTGGTTTGACGGGCGTTATTGGGGCGTGCGAAGTTGGGCGACGACTTCGGCATCGCGGGCGGAGAGGTCGGGGAATTGGGGGTTGGAGCCGACGTCGGGGCGGCGCTTCCAGGAGCGGGCGCAGCTGGGGTAGAGGGTGCGGGTGTCGTTGATCTTGATGTCCCACAGGTCGCCGTGCTCGATGCGGTGGTAGCCGACGCCGAGGGCGTCTTCGATTTCCGGGCCGTAGGCTTCGATGTGGGCGCTCACCTCATCGCCGCGGGTGGGGACGACGATGACGGCCTCGGCATCGAGCGGGTTGCCCAGGCCGACGCTGCGCTTGAGATCGTCGAGCTGCTTGTTGCCTTTTTCGATCAGCGGCATAAGGAGCGCCCAGTGCTTATCGGCTTGTGTGGCGTCGACGGTGCTGCGCAGGCCCTGGGTCAAAGTTGCGAGGATATCCATGGCGGCCTCTTCGCCGGCCTCCTCGTCGGTCTGGTCGAGCACCTCTTCGAGGACCTCGTTGGGATCGTCGATGAAGGAGAACGTGACGAGATGCACGCTGGGCTCGAGTTCAGAACAGCCCGGCAATTGCCGCACGGCCGCCCACGCTTCCTCGGCGGTGAAGACGAGGAGGGGGGCGCAGAGCTCGATGAGCCGCATGAGGGTGCGGTAGCAGACGGTCTGGCTGGAGCGGCGTTTGTCGCTGTCAGGAAGTTCGCAATAGAGGCGGTCCTTGATGGCCTTGGCGTAGATGGCGCTGATCTCGACGTTGCAAAACTCGTAGATCAGCTTGAAGACGGTGTGGAATTCATAGCGCTGGTAGGCGGCATAGACCGCGGCGGCCCACGCATCCACGCGGTTCTTCATCCAGAGATCGATGGAGTGGGGCGCGGGGTCGAGAAAGTTCTCGGTGGGGTCGAAGTCGTAGAGATTGCCGAGGAGGTAGCGGATGGTGTTGCGGATCTTGCGGTAGGCTTCGGAGATGGTGGCGAGGAGGGCGGGGCCGAAGCGGATGTCGTTTTGATAATCGACGGAGGCGACCCAGAGGCGGAGGACATCGGCGCCGTGCTGCTTGAGGAGCTGGTCGACGGGGACGTAGTTGCCGGAGGATTTGGAGTACTTCATGCCCTTTTCGTCGACGACGAAGCCGTGTGTGAGCACTTCCTTGAAGGGCGGCTGGGACTTGTAACCGGAGGCCTCGAGGAGCGAGGACTGGAACCAGCCGCGGTGCTGGTCGGAGCCTTCGAGGTACATGTCGGCGGGGTAGCCGAGTTCGGGGTGGGTGCATTCGAGGACGGCGTGGTGGGAGGCGCCGGATTCGAACCAGACGTCGAGGATGTCGGCGCCCTTGGAGAGCGTTTCGAGTTTCAAGTTTCGAGTTTCGAGTTTTCCCGAAGGGGTGATGACGGTGTCGGTCCATGTGTCCGCGCCCAGCAGTTGGGCGGGGGTGTGGGT
>JBEHXY010000468.1:0-3281 GCA_048498455.1 Planctomycetota bacterium
ATATTCCACCCGCCGCAACTGCTCGCCGCCCAGGAAGATGATCAGGTACGCCACCATCAGAAACAGCGCCGTCCCCTTGATCAGGCGCGCCCCGCGCGTCCCCCGCAGAAACTCCAGCACCAGGTGCACCACGATCCCGATGAGCAACAGCTCCAGCAGGACGATCCACCACGAATAGGCGGAGATGCGCGTGAGGTAGTTGTGCAGGGCCTGCGGCATGCTGCAAGAGTATACGATTGGTTTGGCAATTGGGCGCGGCCAGATCCCGCCCGCCTTCCGGAATCATGAATGTTCCGCCGCATGCGCCGCCGCCAGCGCCAGGTCTGCCCGGAAATCCGCCACCTGCGCCGCACGCATCGCTCCCTCCGGGATGCGCAGCAGAGCCGCCGGATGCAGCGTCGGCAACAGCTTGGCCGCAAAACCCGTGTCCCGCCGCACCACCCCCCGATGGGGCCCCAGCCGGAAGTCCGGGCCCAGCAGCGCCTGCGCCGCGGTCACCCCCAGCGTCACGATCAGCTCCGGCCGCACCGTCCGAATCTCCTCCAGCAGCCACGCCCGGCAGGCCGTCACCTCCCGCCACCCCGGCTTGCTGTGCAGCCGCCGCTTCCCCCGCGGGTCCGCCGTCCACTTAAAATGCTTCACCGCGTTGGTCAGATACAGCGTCTCCCGCCGCAACCCCGCCGCCGCCAGCGCTTCATCGAGCACCTGTCCCGCTGGCCCCACAAACGGCCGCCCCGCCAGATCCTCCTGGTCCCCCGGCTGCTCCCCGATCAGCATCACCCGCGCCTCCGCTGGCCCCTCGCCAAACACCGTCTGCGTCGCCCGCTCACACAAATCGCACCCGCGGCACCCCGCCGCCGCCTCCCGCAACTGCGGCAACGCGAACCGCCCCTCCACCCTCCCACTCCCCACCGGCAGATAGTCCGCCGCCGACACCGCCGCCCCCGCTCCCTCCGCCAGCATCCGGTTCACCCGCCCCGGCGACTTTCGCACCAGCTCGTCGATGATCTCCGCCTCCGGCAGCGTCATCCAATGCTTCTTCGCCATCTCCCGGGTCATCGCCTGCACCCGCACCCGCGCCGGATTGAAAATCGCCCCGTAATACGTCTTCCAGAACGCCTCCATGTCGTCCCCCTTGGGCGCCGCCGACGGCCCCACCCCCGGCCCCTCCACAAGCTGCCGGCCATCCCACGCAATCGATCCCTCCGGCGTCAGAATCGACCAGCGCATCGCATGAAACCGGTCCACAAAAAAGAGCGCCACCAGCGGCAGCACGTAATGCTCCGGCCGATGAAACGCAACAAAACGCCGCCCCCCGTCCGCTTCCACCACCTCGCGAAACCGCACGAATGCCTTCATCTTGTGCGCATCCCGCCGCACCGCCCTCTCCATCATCCGCAGTGCGTACACATCGTCATCCACCGTCACCGAAAGCAGCCTGGGCTCGCCATGCGTCAGCCGGTACAGCACCCGGTACAGCCGCCCCCACCGTCCCGGATCGCGATGCCGCGTCACCGTCTCCGCCAGTTCCACAAACGCCGCCGGCACCCGCAGCTTCGCCGCATGCCGCCCCAGATCCGTTCCCCCCGTCGCCTCCGCCGCCTCCGCCGGCGCCGCCCCCGCAAACAGCCCCGGCCCGCCGCGCGGATCCTGCCACTGGACATCTCGCGGCAGCACGTCCATCGCCGCCAGTCGCCGCGCCACCTCCCGCCACCCCGCAAACGTCCCATCCAGCTGCACGCTGCGCAAAAAATCCGGTCGCATCACGGCGCTACTCACAACTGGCCCGTCAGCGCAGGCGTAAACGTCTCAAACAACGACAACTGCTCCGCCCCGCTGCCCGATAGCCGCCCGCCGCTCATTCGCGCCGCCAGCGCCGGCGAATCCAGCAGCAGCGTGTCCGGATGATGGTCCACCGTGATCACAAACGGCCGCGTCCGCTTCAAGGGCACCCTCAACCGCAGCAAATCCGCCAGCCGCACCGCGTGATACCGCCGCAGCTCAATGAGCCGGTCCACGTTCCGCACCCCCAGCCCCGGCACCCGCAGCAATCGCTCCCGCGGCGCTTTGTTCACATCCACCGGAAAATACTGCCGGTATCGCAGCGCCCACGCCAGCTTCGGATCCATGTCCAGCGCCAGGTTTTCCCCCGGCCCCGCCGCAATCTCCTCCGCCGAAAAACCGTAATGCCGGATCAGCCAGTCCGCCTGGTACAACCGGTGTTCCCGCACCAGCGGCGGCGTCTGCACCGGCAACCGCACGTCCCCATTCTGAATCGGCGAGTACGCCGAGTAATACACCCGCTTCAACTGGTAAGCCGTATACAGCGTCGCCGCCGTCTTCAGAATCGCCGCATCCGGCGTCGCCGTCGCCCCCACGATCATCTGCGTCGATTGCCCCGCCGGCGCAAACCGCGCATCCACCCGCGCAAATCGATTTTCCCCGGCGAAGCCGCCCTTATGCCTGTCCCGATCGTCATCAATTCCCGCCTTGATCGCCGTCATCGACCCGCTGATCGCCTCGATCGTCTTTTGCGGCGCCAGCCGCTGCAGATCCGGCTTCGTCGGCAATTCAATGTTCGCCGACAGCCGGTCCGCATACCGCCCCGCCTCCTGGATCAGCGCCGGATTCGCCCCCGGAATCGCCTTCAGATGGATGTACCCGTTGAACCCATGCGTCAGCCGCAGCGTCTTGATCGCCGCGATCAACTGCTCCATCGTGTAATCCACCGACTGGATGATCCCCGACGACAGAAACAGCCCCTCGATGTAGTTCCGCTGGTAGAACGCCATCGTCAGCCGCACCACCTCCTCCGGCGTGAACCGCGCCCGTGGCACATCCGCCGAAATCCGGTTCACGCAGTACTGGCAGTCATACAAACAGTGATTCGTCAGCAGAATCTTCAGCAGCGACACGCACCGCCCGTCCGGCGTGTACGAATGGCATATCCCCGTCCCGTCCGTGTTCCCCACCCCTCCCCACCCGCCACCCGCACCCCCCCGCTTCGCCCCCGACGACGCGCACGATGCGTCATACTTGGCCGCATCCGCCAGCACCCGCAACTTTTCCCGCAATTCCATGGGCAGGCTCCCGCTTGATCAAAACGCGGCAGCAAAGCAAAGAAGTTAGGGTATTGTACGGATTCCCCGGCACCCGACGCAACCCGCCCCTCCCCGAAAATAGTCAGCTCTTCCAGCGCAGCTTCTTCACCGCCGGATTCCCCGCCAGCGCCGCCACAAACGGCGGCGGCTTCGATGGATTCCGCCGCGCGTGATACCGCA
>JBEHXY010000469.1:0-3242 GCA_048498455.1 Planctomycetota bacterium
GCGGGGGACGTTGGAGCGACAGCTAATGGAGGCATTTTATGAATACCCGGATGATGGCTCGGCGGGCGCTGGCGTTGGCCGTGGCGCTGGCGGGATGCGGCGCGGCAAGCTCGTGGGCGGCGGATATCGCCAAACTCCCCGGCAACGCCCCCGTGACCGTGACCCAGGATGACCGCAACTTCACCCTCGACAACGGCATCGTGAAGATGGTCATCAACAAGCGCACCGGCGGCCCGGTGGAACTCTGGTACAAGGGCATGGACCTCGCCGGCCACGACCAGGGCAGCGTCGGCGGCTGGGAAACCGAACCCTCGCGGGCCGAGCAGGTCGGCGGCCTCACGCAGACCGTCACCATCGACCCCGCCAAGAACGACGGCGCCATCGCGGAGATCGCCATCAAGGGGGTCACCGGCGGCAAGATCGGCCTGACGCCCGGCTCGCCCGGCGGCGCCGGCGGCGGCACCATGAACATGGACCAGGAAGTCCGCTACACCATGCTCCGCGGCGAAAGCGGCGTGCACGTCTACTCCATCTTCTCGCATCCCAAGGAATATGGCCCGCTGAATGTCCCCGAGAACCGCTACATTCTGCGCGTCAACCAGAGCTTCGATTGGATCTCGGTCGACAAGGACCGCAACATGCTCGAGTGCGCTCCGACCGACTGGGGCCAGGGCGTCGTGGTGCACGCCAAGGAACAGCGCATCATGAGCAAGGGCGTCTACAAAAACTCCGTGGAGCACAAGTACAGCTACACCGGCACCCAGTACGAAATCCCCGCCTTCGGCTGGTCCGACACCAAGGACAAGGTCGGCGTGTGGTTCATCAACCCGACGATTGAATACCTTAGCGGCGGCGCCACCAAGACCGAACTCGTCTGCCACTTCGGCGACAACGAAAACCCCGATCCCATCCTGTTGAACTACTGGCGCGGCACCCATTACGGCGGGGGCGCGCCCGCCAACGTCGCCCAGGATGAGGAGTGGGTGAAGGTCGTCGGCCCGATGATGATCTACGTCAACTCGCTGGCCAACCCCAAGGACGCCACCCCCGAGGAACTCGCTACCCTCAAGGCCACCGAGGGCAATCCCACCGTGCCGGCGACCTGGACCGAAAACCAGACCGCGCTGTGGCAGGATGCCCTGGCGCAGGCGAAGAAGGAAAAATCCGCCTGGCCCTATGACTGGGTGCAGGGCGTCGATTACCCGCACAAGAACGAACGCGCCAACGTCCATGGCCAGATCGTGCTCAACGATCCGCAGGCCAGCACCACCAAGTTCCCCAAGCTGCTCGTCGGCCTCGCCTTTCCCGATGCCGCGCCCGGCGCGGGCGGTGGCGGCCGCGGAGCGGGACGGGGGGCGATGGCGCCCGAGACGCTTCAAGACGGCACCACGTTCGCCGCTGCTCCGGCGGCACCGCCCGCGGCTGGACGCGGCGCGGGTCGCGGCGCAGGCCCCGGCGGCCGCGCGGGCGGCCGCGGCTTCGGTGGCGGCGGCGGCTTCGGCCGCGGCGGCGACTGGAAACACGACTCCAAGCACTACCAGTTCTGGAACGATGGCTCGGAGGATGGCACCTTCACCATCACGCAAGTCCGCCCCGGCAACTACACCCTGCACGCCATCGCCGACGGCGTCCTGGGCGAATTCGCCAAGGCCGACATCAAGGTCGAGGCCGGCAAAGACCTCGACCTCGGCAAGATCGAGTGGAAGCCCGTCCGCGACGGCAAGCAGATCTGGGAAATCGGCTACCCGGACCACACCGCCCGCGAATTCTTCAAGGGCGACGGCAAGAACTTCTGGCTCTGGGGCTGGCCGGTGCGCTACGGCGAGCTGTTCCCCAACGATGTCACCTTCACCATCGGCCAGGACAAGCCGTCGGAGAAATGGTTCTTCGAGGAAGTGCCCCACCAGACCGCCGACAAGAGCGTGTGGGCCAACCCCGACGCCAAGGACCTCGCCAACCAGCGCTTCGGCTGGGTGAAGGCCTTCAGCCTCGAAGAGTATCCGCAGACCAACCAGAGCGGGCCCTGGCGTCTCTTCAGCCAGGGCCGCGAGACCACCTGGACGATCAAGTTCAACATGCCCGCCGCCGGCAAAGGCCGCGCCTCGCTGCGCCTGGCCATCTGCGGCGCTGATGGCGGCGGCTTGAACGTCGGCGTCAACGGCCAAAGCGCCGGACACGTCGCGGTCGCCGGCACCAACGCCCTCCGCTACAACACCGACAAGGGCGTCTGGTACGAATACACCCAGCCCTTCGACGGAAGCCTCCTCAAGGCCGGCGAAAACACCATGGCCCTCACCGTCCCCGCCGGCGAAGTGACCTCCGGCGTCGTGTGGGACTACCTGCGGCTGGAACTCGACGAGAACGCCGCCGCCCCGGCAGCAGCACCTGCCCCCGGTCAGTAAGCAGCCGCGTCACACCACCCAACCCGAGCACGAAGAAGGGGACCACACCGGTCCCCTTCTTTTATGCGCTACACTTTCCCTGGGGCAGCCACCGCTGGGCGGGCGTTGGGCCCCGCTCCGCCGGATGGTACAGTGGTCCCTGGGAGTGACGCGTATGACCGACAAAGTCGTGGTGCAGACCCGGGATGGCCAGGTGGTCGGCGTGCGTGCCGTAGAACGGCCGCGCGAACGCCGCTTCGGCACCCCCTGGGCCGTCGCCGCCGTCTTCATCGTGATGATCCTGGTCGCCGGCGTTCCCTTTGGCATCCTGGTGGTCACCTGGGGCCGCGCCGCGGCGGAAGCCCCCGGCAAAATGGGCGCCGCCTTCACGCAGATGGCCGCCGACGCCCTGCGCCCGCAGATCACCGTCCGCCAGATCGCCCTCAGCGGCCTGGAAGATCTCAAGAAACAGCAGAAGCTCGTCGTGCTCGAACCGATCGTCAGCGGCGATGTCACCCGCGAAGAGGGCAGCTCCAGTTGGGGAATGTACTGGGGCACCAACGTCGCCCGCGTGGTCGTCAAAGATGCCCACACCCAGTACTACATCGACCTCTCCGCCCTCCAGACTTCCGACGTGCAGTACGCCGACTCCGAGAAAACCCTCCGCCTCACCGTCCCGCGCCCGCGCCTCGACACCGACATGGTCGCCATCGATCCCGGCAAAATCCAGACGGCCGACCTGCGCGGCGGCTGGGCCCGCTGGGACAAGCAGGGCACCAAGGACCGCGCCATCGCCGAGCTCAAGCCCAGCATCATCGTGCAGGCCAGCAAACCTTTCATCCGCAAACAAGCCGAAGACGC
>JBEHXY010000470.1:0-3227 GCA_048498455.1 Planctomycetota bacterium
ACCAAAAGTATACCCCCCACGCCCCTTCCTCGCCCTTCGTGCGCCTTCGTGCCTTGTGTCTTCGTGTTTCCGTCGCCCCCCACGTCACACCGCAACCTCCAACACCCCCCGCGCCTCCCCCCCACCGCGCAACTGCTCCAGCAAAATCGAAAGCGCCTCCCGCTGCGTCCGCCACATGAACTTCTCCCCGATCTCCCCCACGCCCACCCACCGCACCCCATCATGCTCCTCGTTCAACCGCACCTCCGCGTCTGCCGCCACCTCCACCCCAAACACCGGCATCAGCAGCACCGCGTCCCCCGGCCGAAAGTAAAACGTCTCCACATACTCCACCTGAAACATCCGTACCGGCGCCAGCCCCGTCTCCTCCAAAAGCTCCCGCTTCGCCGCCGCCACCGCCGTCTCCTGCCTCCCCTTTCCATCCGCCTCAATCCCCCCATACACCGTCTGCCACAACCCCGCATGCCCCCGCGCCTTCGCCGACCGCCGTATCTGCAAAAACTCCACGCCCCCCTCCGCCCCCGCCCGCCGATACACGTACACCGCAATCGCCGTCGGCCGCAGGTTTGGCACTGGCATCACGCACTCCCAAAAAAAATTCGCAACATTTCTGTCTCGCCCCTCGTCCGCCGTACATTCTACGTCCGATGACCCACTCCACCACCGACGCCGACCTCCTTGCCGCCTTCCTCCACGACGGCAATCCCGACGCCTTCGCCCTCCTCGCGCGCTGCCACGCCCACTTCGTCCACGCCGCCGCCCGCCGCCTTGCCCCCCAGGACGCCGACGACATCACCCAATCTGTCTTCCTCCTCCTCGCCCAGAAGAAGCCCCGCCTCACCGAAAAAACGCTCCCCCCCTGGCTCCACAAGACCACCTGCTACGCCGCCCTCAACGCCAACAAGCTCCGCCGCCGCCGCCAACACCACGAATACCAGGCAGGTGCCGCCATGCTCAGCCAAACGCCGCCCGCAGAAATCCTCGACGAACCCACCGCCCACCAATCCCGCGCCCTCCTCGACCACGCCCTCGCCAAACTCCCCGCCGCCGACCGCGCCGTCCTCCTCCTCCGCCACCTCGAAGGCAAATCCCTCGAGCAAACCGCCGCCGCCCTGCACATCTCCCCCGCCGCCGCCAGCAAACGCTCCACCCGCGCCCTCGAAAAACTCCGCGCCCTCCTCACCCGCCGCGGCACCCCCCTCTCCGCCGCCGCCCTCGCTGCCCTCCTCGCCACCGAATCCGCCCACGCCGCCCCGCCCGCCCTCCTCGCCTCCCTCACAACGCCCACCTCCAGCGCCACCGCGCTCGCCCACCTCACCGCCAAATCCCTGCTCGGAGCCAAAATGAAACTCGCCGCCGCCCTTACCACTTCCACCGCCGCCGCCGCCCTCGCCGCCTGGGCCCTCTCCGCCGCCCTCGCCCAATCCCCACCCGCCACCGCGCCCGCCATGGCAGCCACTTCCCCCGCTCCCACCGGCGATCTCCTGGTCGTCGCCTACTCCCTCGTCGTCGATGCCAAAACCGCCGACCGCCTCCGCGCCCTGTCTGCCCCTTCCCCTTCCCAATCCAACTTCTTCGAGACCCGCACCGCCCACATGGCCGACATCCGCAAGCTCCTCCACGATTCCGCCCTAGCTTCCTCCTCCCTCACCTGGAACTCCCAGGTCGCCGAAATCCCGCCGGTGCACCCCGTCCCCTGGGACGGCCGATGGACTTTGCAGGAACTTTACACCGACTCCCTCCGCCGCCCCGCCGGCACCGTCCTCATCGGCGCAAACTTCAGCGACAACTTCGACGCAGGCACCTCCAAACTCCAGGACAACACCGCCCGCCTCTCCATCAACTTCGACAAGCGCTCGATCTGGGAGCGCCTCTACGCCCCCACCCCCGCCAGCCGCCCCGCCCTCGAAAACCTTCCCCAGTTCACCGTCGACGCCTCCCTCCATTGGTCCGGCACCCTCGCCGACGGCGAAGCCCTCCTCGCCATCGGCCGCTGCACCCAGATCCCCGGCGACGAGCTCGACCTCGTCGCCCTCTGCGAAACCCACCGTCTCCCCGCCGCCGAAGCCACCTACCTCCGCGCCTGTCAGGACACCGCCCGCTGGCTCGATCCCGGCCCCGACACCCTCCGCAAACAAGCCCAAACCGCCCTCATCTGGTCCTACGCCGCCCGACTCCCCCATGCCGAAGAGCGCAAAATCCTCGCCCAGTGGACTCGCACCCTCCCGGGCGACGTCACCGTCACCCTCGAAGCCGTCGGGAACTCCGCCGACTCCCCCTACCTCTGGTGGGACGCCGCCGGCAACCCGCTCACCCTCCCGCGCCTCAACGCCGCCCCCGCCGACCAGTTCGCCCTCCTGATCCACTGCCAGTCCCCAAACACCTTCGACGGCCAGCCCGCCCAAATGCCCCACGAACGCTACGACGACAGCAATGCCTACGCGCTTCCACCCGGAACCACCCGCGCCACAATGTACGTCGCCGACACGCCCTGGACCGAGCGCCCCATCGCCGTCGGCGACTCCCTCACCCTCCCCACCGGCGACACCGTCCAATTCAAAAAGGTCATGGCCACCGGCAACCACCTCACCCTCGCCATCCTCAAAGGCGCCGCCGCCCCGCAAACCCAAATCACCGTCGCCGCCGTCACCAAAGAGGGCCAGCGCATCCTCCCCCACAACCTCGACGTCTATCGCGCCGTTTTCTCCCTCGACGACAAAACTCCGACCTGGACCGGCCGCACCGAGAACGTTCCCGTCGAGGCCGCGGACGTCGACCACTGGCTCCTCCTCACCCGCCCGCGCAACCGCGCCATGTTCGAAAACTTCGCGCTTCGCCCCACCGTTGCCCCCGGCGAAATCAGCATGGCCCCCGCCGACCTCGACAAAACCCACCAGCTCGCCGCCATCGACCATCGATTCGCCGGCGGAATCCGCGAGGCCGACCGCCTTGATGACCTCGACGAACTCCCCCGCAACCCCGCAACCCCCCTCGGCGCCCTTCGCCTCCTCGTTGACGCCGCCAACACCGGCAACCCCGCCCTCGTCAAACCTTTCCTCACCGGCGCGCCCGCCGCCGTCGACGCCACGGCCCAGATGCTCGCCCTCTCCGGCAGCCTCCACTGCCGACTCGAAAAAAAGTTCGGCCGCATCCCCCTCGCCCAGGCCTTCGCCGACCTCTCCTGGAACGTCGCCCTCGAAGAATCCTACCTCGATCAGCCCATCAAG
>JBEHXY010000471.1:0-3202 GCA_048498455.1 Planctomycetota bacterium
CTGACCAAGCCGGTGGAGCGGGCGAAGCTGGTGGAGGCGTTGGGGAAGTGGCTTTCGAATTAGGAATTAGGAATGGTGAATGGGGGTGGGGAATGGGGGGGATCAGGGGCGGGTGGGAGTGGCGGGGGTGGTGGGGGCGAGGGCGGGGGACTTGGGGGTGCGCATGGCGAAGATGAGGAGGAGCAGGAGGATGCCGAGGAAAATGGAGGCGAGGAGTCCGATGGAGCCGGTGATGATGCCGCCCATGACGGCGTCGCTGTCGTTGGAGTTGGCGACGGCGATGATGATTCCAAAGACGATGGCGCCGACGGTGAGGAGGAGGTTGAAGAGGAGGGCGAGGAGGGTGAGGATGGAGCCGCCTTTGGAGCCGCGTTTGAGGGCGAAGGCGCCGAGGCAGTAGATGAGGCCGATGGCGCCGATGACGACGAAGACGGCGGCGAGGATGCCGAGGAGGACGGGGAGGTCGCTGTGATGGACGACGCGGTTGGAGGTGCCGTCCTCAGCGAAGGCGAAGACGCCAAAGCCCGCACTGGCGAGGGCAAGGAAGAGGAGAAAGAGGCCGGTGAGGAGGAAGAGGATGAAGGCGAAGCGCCGCGAGGGGGAGGAGGCGGGAACGTTGTAGACGTGGACATTTGGTTGTGTAGTCATGGGGCGTATTGTGCGCGCGGGCGGGGCGTGGGGGAAGGGAAATTTATGAATGTTGAGGAGAGTTTGGCGGATCAGAGGCGTGGCGCCCGGCGTTGCGGCGCACGGCGGCGGGCGAGCAGGGGGAGGGCGAGCGCGAGGAGGGAGAGGGAGGCGGGTTCGGGGACCGGGATGGTATAGGTGAAGATGGTTCCGGTGTTGTTAAGACCGCCCGCGAGGGTGAAGCCGTAGAGGGTGTTGCCGTCGAGGGTGAAGCCGTCGCGCGGGGAGGCGCCATCGGCTCCGCCCGTGAAGGAGTGGAGGAGGGTGTAATGGGAGCCGTCGAGGTTGACGGAGAAGAGGGTGCCGAGGTCGGCGGAGCCGCCGCTGTTGGTCATGCCGTAGAGGGTGTTTCCGACGGCGATGAGGGAGTCGTAGGGATGGGCGCCATCGTCGGTTCCGCCGGCGAAATTGTGGAGGATGGTGGCGGAGGAGCCGTCGGCTTTGGCGCTGAAGAGGAGGCCGTTGCTGTTGCCGCCGCCGTTGGTGTTCATGCCAAAGAGGGTGTCGTCGACGAGGACCATGGAGGTTTGGGAGCCCTTGATGGCGGAGGTGGCGTAGAGGGCCTGGTAGTTGGAGCCGTCGGTTTTGAGGGAGGAGATGGGCCCTTCGGCGGTGGGGCTGGATTCGTAGCTGGTTTCGCTGAGGTAGAGGGTGTCGCCGGAGAGGGTGAGCTGGGCGAAGTTGACGCCGCCGGGGGGGATGAAGGTGTGGAGGGCCTGGAAGCTGGAGCCGTCGGTGTTGAGGCGGAAGATCGTGTTGCCGTGGCTGCCGCTGCCGGTCGTGCCATAGAGGACGGAATTCTGGGCGACGAGGCCGGAGGTGGTGAAACTGCCTTCGTCGTTGGTGAAGCCGTGGAGGACCTGGAAGCTGGTGCCGTCGGTGTTGATGCGCCAGACGGTGCCGTTGATGGTCGGCCCGCCGCCTCGGGTGGTGCCATAGAAGGCGTCACCGATCTGGAGGAGGCCGCTGTAGGGGAGGGAGCCATCGGTGTTGGTCTTGAAGGAGTAGAGGGTGGTGAAGGAGGAGGTAGCGGGGTCGTAGTAGCCGACGGCGCCGGCGTGGGTGGCGCCGCCGTCGATCGCGGTCATGTAGATTTTGCCGTTGAGGAGCAGGGGGTTGCCGCCGGGGTGGATAAGGTTGCCGGCGGTGGTGTCGGGGAGGGAGGCGAGGAGGGCGTAGTCGGCGAAAGCTGGAGAGACGGCGAGGGCGAGGAGCGTGACGGCGAGAGCGGGGGCGATGGGGGCATGGACTTTCATGGGGTTCCTTCTCCTCTTCCGAACCAGACAGCGCGCGGGCATGCGATCAGATGATGATCGGGTATACCCCGCGTTTGGGAGGTTGTCCATATGGAAGGCGGGGTTGTGGGAGATGGTTCTTTTCACGGAGGCGGGGGCGGGTCTATACTGCGCGGCAGTGGCCCCGCGCATCGGCTGGTCGGCGCATGCCGATTCATTTTCACATCAGGAAGCCGGGCAGACGATCACCACGAGGCTCCGTCGGTTTTGCTTTGTCCGAAAGGAGCGTTCCTCATGCCCGCTGCAAATTCGTATCGTCCGAATGAAATCCGGAACATCGTGCTGGTTGGACATGGGGGGGCGGGAAAGACGACATTGGCGGAAGCGATGCTGCACCGGTGCGGGGTGATCACGCGGATGGGGAGCGTGGACGACGCGAACACCACGAGCGATTTTGAGCCGGAGGCCAAGCAGCACAAGCACTCGACGAGTTCGACCTTGCTGTTTGCATCGCATGCGGGGCGGGAGATCAATTTGATCGACACGCCGGGGTATCCGGATTTCATCGGGCAGGCGCTGGCGGCGCTGCCGGCGGTGGAGACGGCGGTGATCGTGGTGAACGCGGAGGCGGGGGTGGAGGTGAACACGCGGCGGTTGTATCACGCGGCGGGGGAAATGGGGCTGGCGCGGATGATCGTGGTCAACAAGATCGACAAGGTGAAGGACATCGGGATGCTGGAGGGGCTGGTGGAGACGCTGAAGGAAAGTTTTGGGCCGGAGCTGCACTGCATCAATCTGCCGAAGGATTACGGTCGGGACGTGGTGGATTGTTTTGACGCGGACCGGGGGACGGCGGATTTCGGGGATGTGCGGGCGATTCACCAGGAGATGGTGGAGAGCGTGGTGGAGGTGGATGACGCGGAGATGGAGAAGTATTTATCGGGGGAGCAGATTCCGCTGGATGAACTGCGCGCCTGCTTTGTCAAGGCGATGAATGCGGGGCACGTGGTGCCGATTTTGTTCACGGCGGCGAAGGGGGAGGTGGGGGTGGACGACCTGCTGCACATCCTGGTGGAGGAGGCGCCGAGCCCGGCGAATGGGCGGGCGAAGCGGCTGCGGCGCGGGGCGGATAATGAGGTGGTGGAGGTGCCTTGTGATGTGGAAAAGCCGTTGCTGGCGCACGTGTTCAAGGTGACGACGGATCCGTATGTGGGGAAGCTGGCGATGCTGCGGATTCTGCAGGGGAAGATGGACAGCAACACGCTGTTTGTGTGCGGGGA
>JBEHXY010000472.1:0-3200 GCA_048498455.1 Planctomycetota bacterium
GTCGCCCTGTTCCTTGTGGTCGTGGTCCTTGAGGACTTTTTCGCGCTGGGCGAGTTTCATGTCGGCATCGATCATCATTTTGGCGAGGTCTTTGAATTTGACCTTGGGTTCCCATTTGAGGACGCGCTTGGCCTTGGCGGGGTCGCCGAGGAGGAGGTCGACTTCGGCGGGGCGGAGGTAGCGGGGGTCGGTTTCGACATATTTTTTGTAGTCCATGCCGAGGAGGGAGAAGCACTCGTCGATCCATTCGCGGACGGAGTGGGTTTCGCCGGTGGCGACGACGAAGTCTTCGGGTTCTTCCTGCTGGAGCATGAGCCACATGGCTTCGACGTAATCGCCGGCGAAGCCCCAGTCGCGTTTGGACTCGAGGTTGCCCATGTAGAGTTTGTCCTGGAGGCCGAGCTTGATGCGGGTGGCGGCGCGGGTGACCTTGCGGGTGACGAAGGTTTCGCCGCGGCGTGGGGATTCGTGGTTGAAGAGGATGCCGTTGACGGCGTACATGCCGTAGGACTCGCGGTAGTTGACGACCTGCCAGTAGGAGTAGACCTTGGCGCAGGCGTAGGGGGAACGGGGGTGGAAGGGGGTTTTTTCGGTCTGGGGGGTTTCCACGACCTTGCCGAACATTTCAGAGGAGGAGGCCTGGTAGAACTTCACGGGGTAGCCGGTGGCTTGTTCGAGGTCGCGGATGGCTTCGAGCATGAAGATGGTGCCGAGGGCGTCGGTCTGGACGGTGTAGGCGGGCATGTCGAAGGAGACGCGGACGTGGGACTGAGCGCCGAGGTTGTAGACTTCGGTGGGTTTGACCTTGGAGAGGATGTCGCGGAGGCAGGCGCCGTCGGTGAGGTCGCCGTAGTGGAGGGTGAGGTTCTGGTGGGGGCTGTGGGGGTCCTGATAGAGGTGTTCGATGCGGTCGGTGTTGAAGGTGGAGGAGCGGCGGATGATGCCATGGACGTCGTAGCCTTTGTTGAGGAGGAGTTCAGCGAGGTAGGAGCCGTCCTGGCCGGTGATGCCGGTGATGAGGGCGCGTTTGGCGTGGCGTTGGTCCATGAGGGTGTCCTTGCGAAAAGGGCGTTGGTGCCGTTCATTATCGACATTATCGGCACGAGAAGCGAACGACTGAAGGTGCAAGGAATACGCGGCCCGGTGGGGTTAAGATGCGGCAAACCGCGCGGTGTGGGGGGAGCGTAGGGCTTTGCGAGGTGCAGCGATGCCGGATGAGGTGTCGGCGGAGAGAGCGGACTGGCGTCGGGAGCGGGTGGGGTTCTGCCAATGGTGGCCCGCTGCGCGGTTGATCCGTGCGATACGGGCGTATCAGCGGTGGCGGGGTCCGCTGGCGTGGCCGCTTCGCAAATGGGCGGTGGTGCGGGCGCGGTTGTGGAACGTGGTGTGCGGCTGCGATATTCCGCTGAATGCGACGCTGGGCGGGGGATTGATGCTGCCGCATCCGAACGGGGTGGTGATTCACTCGGATGTGAAGATCGGGGTGAACTGCATGATCTTTCAGCAGGTGACGCTGGGGACGGGCGGGCCGATTCCGGGGGCGCCGACGCTGGGGGGGCATGTGGATGTGGGAGCGGGGGCGAAGGTGCTGGGCGGGGTGGTGATCGGGGATCACGCGCGGATCGGGGCGAACGCGGTGGTGCTGTGCGATGTGCCTTCGGGGGCGACGGCGGTGGGGATTCCGGCGCGGGTGATCCTGCCGAAGGTGGCGGAGACGGCGGCGGCGGTGCGGGTTTGAGGGGGCGGCGGGGGGGCGGTGGGGGCTGCCCGAAGTAGGGGTGGTAACGATTGGGAAAACTGTAGGGGCGTGCGGCGCGGGAAGGGGGTGGGCGGGGTGTGGGCGGCGCGGGGATGTGGCGGGGAAAAAAGGTTGTACGGAGGCGGGCTGCGCGGGCGATAAGTGGGAGGTGTTCATTGGGTTGCACGGATGGGCCAGAAGTGGTGGTTCAGGGCGCGATCTTTTGCGATTGACACCTGCCGGAGACACTGTATCTTCGGCGCTTCGAGAGCCGGCAGCGCGAGGCCGGCAGTCTGTTCCCGGGTCGGTTGAACCGTCCCACGCTCGCGCCGGCGGCGATCCCGTCGTCGCGGTGCTACTTGAAACTGAACCCACGCCGAAAGAGTTCGGTTGGCAGCAGGACGCTTCCACGACACATCACCGGCGGTCTTCCCCAGGGCCCACCCGCGTGCTTTTTGCGCGCCGCGGTGTTGTTTTGCCCCGGGGGTCTCATGGAGGGGTTATGGCCACGCTCGACGCCGCCGCCCACGCCCAGGCCGTCTGGAAAGAAGTGCTTGAATACATCGCGAAGCTGCATTCGTCATGGGTGCGGCAGTGGTTTGGGGAGCTTGTGCCGGTGGAGCTGTCGTCGGGGACGCTGACGGTTCGGGCGGCGACGGTGATCCAGCAGCAGTATTTGATGGGCAAGTGCCGGGACGTGTTCACGGAAGCGGCGCAGGCTGTGACGGGGAACCTGGTGTCGGTGAATTTCGTGACGGGGGCGAATGCCGGGGGCGGTCTGGCGCGGCTGGGGGATGCGTACGACGATGTGATTTTGTCGCCGGATTATGTGTTTGAGAATTTCGTGACCGGGCCGTGCAATCGATTGGCGGGGGCGGCGTGCAGCGCGGTGGCGGAGAAGCCGGGGCGGGCGTACAACCCGCTGTTCATTCACGGGGGCTGCGGGCTGGGCAAGACGCATCTTCTGCAGGCGACCTGCCAGGAGATTCTGCGGCGGACGCCCGAGGCGCGGATTCTGTATCTGTCCTGCGACACGTTCATCAACCACTTCATGGACTGCGTGCAGAACGGGGACATGAACGAGTTCCGGTTCCGGTATCGGCACGTGGACGTTCTGGTAATCGACGACATTCACTTCCTGGCGCGGCGTGACCGCACGCAGGAGGAGTTTTTCCACACGTTCAACACGCTGTTCCAGGGGAACAAGCAGATCATTTTGTCATCGGATGCGTCGCCCAACGAGATTCCGGATCTCGAGGACCGGCTGGTGTCGCGGTTCAATTCGGGGCTGGTGGCGCGGGTGGACCGGCCCTGCTATGAGACGCGGATCGCGATCGTGGCGAAGAAGGCGCGGCTGCGGGGCATCACGCTGCCGGACGAAGTGGTGGCGTACATTGCGCGGCGTGTGGAATCGAACACGCGGGAGCTGGAGGGGGCGATCACGAAGATCCAGGGCTATGCG
>JBEHXY010000473.1:0-3194 GCA_048498455.1 Planctomycetota bacterium
CGGGCGACCCCGCCACCCGCTCCAGCACCTGCTCAAACTGCGGCAGCGTCTGCACATCGCAGTACGCCGCCTCAAATGCTCCCCGCGCCCGCCGCTGCAACTCCGCCAGCTTTTCCGGATTCCCCAGCGCCTCTTCCACAAACCGCACCACCCCCTCCACATCCCCCTGCCGCACGCTTGCCCCGCACCCAAACCGTTCAATCGCCTCATCCACGTTGCTCCCCTTGGGCCCCACATAGAGCACCGGCAGCCCCGCCGCCAGGTTCGAATGCAGCTTGCTCGGGCTCATCACCCCCAGCGATTCCTCGCGCAGCGTGATCAAAGCGCAATCCGCTTCCAGCATCACCTGCCGCGCCGTGCTCTTTTCCGCCACGTAAGGCTGCATCACCACGTTGCCCAGCCCGCGCCGCGCCTGCTCCTGCTCCACAAACGCCCAGCGCTTGCCGCCGCCCATAAACAGGAACGTCACCGGCCGATCGCGCAGCCGTTCCGCCGCCTCCAGCACCGTCTCAAAGCCATGCCCCACCCCCATGTTCCCGGAGTACAGCACGACCAGCCGGTCCTTGATCCCCAGCCGCTCCCACCCCTCCCACGTGCGATCCGTCCTTGCCCCGCGCGCTCCCGGCGGCGGAAAAAAGGACAGCTTCTCCCAATTCGGAATCACCACCGACCGGTCCCGCTCCCGCCAGCGGCGCGGCGCATACTGGCTCACCAGCAACTCGCGCATCGCCCCATCCAGGCACACCAGCAAATCCACCCGCCGGAACAGCGCCCGGTTCGCCCACCGCAGGATCCCGCTGATCATCCCGCCCTTGCGGATCATCCCCGCCCGCTCCACCACGTCCGGGTAACAGTCCATGTTCCACAGCACCAGCTTCGTCCGGGAATGCAGCCAGCGGTGAAACACCCCGGTCCAGGCAATATAAGGAGGCGTCGTCAGCGCGATCACCACATCCTGCCGCCGCAGCCGCACCATCCGCCACGCCGCCCCCAGGTAAAAGCAGCCGTAATCCACCAGCCGCTTGGGCAGGCTTTTTTTGCCCAGTCGCGGCGTCCACACCCGGCGCACCCGCGGATTCTCTCCCGCCGCCTGCTCCGTCGAGGCCACATTCACATACCCCCCGCGGCTGGCCACGACCGTCACCTCGTGACCCTGCGCCGCCAACCCCTCCGCCAGCGACGCCGAAAGATGCGCCGTCGGACTGATGTCCGGCGTATAGAACTGATTGATGATGGTGACCCGCACGCCGACTCCTATACCCGATGCTGGTCGACCGCCGCCTTCACGATCTCTTCCGTGATCGCCGGCAAATCCCGCGTCAGCGCCCACCCCGGAAAGTGCTTCTGGATCTTCCGCAGATCGCTGTAATAGCAGAGGTGGTCGCCGACCCGTGCTTCCTCACTGTAGGTCAGCTTCGGCCGCTTGCCCGAAAGGCGCCGCACCAGCTCCACACACTCCATCAGGCTCCCCGAGTTTCCCTTCCCGCCACCCAGGTTGTAAACCTCTCCCGGCCGCGGATTCTGCGCAAAATGCCAGAACAGGTTGATTACATCGTGCGAGTGAATCTGGTCCCGCACCTGTTTGCCTTTGTATCCAAAGATGGTGTAAGGCCCTTCGCGCAGCGCCACCAGCACCAGGTAATTCAAAAACCCATGCAGCTCCACCCCCGAATGCTGGGGCCCGGTCAGGCAGCCCCCGCGGAACACCCCCGTCTTAAGCCCGAAGTATTTGCCATACTCCTGCACCAGCACATCCCCCGCCACCTTCGACGCCCCGAACAGCGAATGCAGGCAGCGATCGATGGAAAACGTCTCCGGAATGCCATTCACATACGCGGCGTCGGCATATTCCCAGCGCGTCTCCTCCTCCTTCATCTTGATGAAGTTCGGCCCGTCGCCATACACCTTGTTGGTGCTCATGTGACAGAAGACGGCCTCCGGCGCATGAAGCCGGCAGGCTTCCAGCAGGTTCAACGTGCCGACCGCGTTGACGTCGAAATCATCAAAGGGCCGCTTCGCCGCGAGGTCATGACTCGGCTGCGCCGCCGCGTGAATCACCAGGTCAAAGGCCTTCCCCTCGTGCCCGCCGCGAAACAACTCAAGGACCGCCGCCCGGTCCCGAATATCGAGCACACGGTGCTGAAAATGGCGGCAGGTCCGCTCCAGCCGCTGCCGGTTCCACGTGGTGTCCCCGGTGGGCCCGAAGAAATCGGCGCGCATGTTGTTGTCCACCCCGACCACCGCAAACCCCATCCGGTCAAAGAACGCCACCGCCTCCGACCCGATCAACCCGCTGCTGCCGGTCACCAGAACTCTCATGGCGTTGCCCTTCCAAACCCATATCGCGCCCGCAGTTGTCGAAGGACAACCCGCGGGCTTCTTCTGGTTTATCGGGCTGTGTGGACCTTGCCATGCACCGATTTCGCTCAGCGAGCCTCTGCCGCCCCCTGCGCCGCCATCTCCCGTTTCTTGATTTCCCTCGCCGGGTTCCCCCCGACGATCATCCACGGCGGTACATCCTTCACCACCACCGCGCAGGCTGCCACCACCGCGCCTGCCCCCACCTTCACCCCCGGCCCCACAAACGCCCGGGCGCACACCCAGGCGTCCGCCCCGACGTCAATGGGTATCGTCACCAGGGGCAGCGATAACTGCCTGTAATCATGTGTTCCCGCACACAGATAGGCCTGCTGCGAGACCATCACCCGGTCGCCGATGGTCACCCGCCCGAGGTTATAAATCTCCGCTTCGTCCCCGATGATGCACAGGTCGCCCATCGTCAGCAGCCAGGGGTAATACACCCGCACCGTCCGCCGAATGATGCAGCGGCGGCCGATGGTCGCCCCGAACATCCGCAGCAGCATCGCGCGGAACCCGTTCATGGTGTGAAAGGATCCCCGGAAAAGCGTCATTTCCACCCCCGCCCACAGCAGTCGCCGCAACTTCGTCGATCTCGAGGCCGACGAGACCAGTCGCGATTCCGCCCCTTGCGCCGCGGCGGCGCCGGGCGTAGAACCAGGTGGTGAATCGGGGGCTGAACCGGAGGAAGAACTTGTCGGGGAAGCGCTGCTCACGCAGGAATCTTCGACTCAAGCAGCGCCCGCACTTTACCCGCATCCGCGGACGCCCCCGCCGCCGCCGCGGCTTTCATGACCGCTCCGGTGACCTTTCCCATCTCCTTTTTGGTGACCGGT
>JBEHXY010000474.1:0-3194 GCA_048498455.1 Planctomycetota bacterium
CGGGTGGCGGCGCTCAAAAAGGAGTCGGTGCCGGAGCGTCTGGCGTGGGTGCAGGCAACGGCGCTGGCGGAGGAGCATCGCAGCTCGTCGTGGCTGGTCCGGCTGGGGGATGAAAGCCGGGAAAAATATTCTGCGCGGGTTGCCGCGGTACTGATGGCCCAGGCGATGGGGTCGGAGTGGTCGATCGATCTGTCGCAACGGCGGTCGGAGATGTACGCCGCGATGGCGCGGACGGTGGTGGCGGCGGCGGCGTACAAGGCGGACAAGGGGGAGTGGCCGATGAAGCTGGCGGATGTGGTGCCGGGGTATCTGAAAGCGGTGCCGCGGGACATGTATGCCGAGGATGGCAAAGGGGAAGTGGGGTATGTGGTGCGCGACGAGGGGATCGAGGTGTATTCGATCTGGGAGAACCGCCGGGATGATGGCGGGGAGCGGGGGAAGGATGCGGATGACACGGGGGTGGGCGTGCTCGGGAAGCCGGCGGGCGGGTAAGCGTTAGCTGGAAGAAGGGGCGGGGGCTTTGGGGGTCACGGGGGCGGCGGCTTTTTGGGGCTGGTCTTGCTTCGGGGCCTTGTCGTCGGGCTTTTTCTGAATGGCCAGGAGGGTGCCGGCGATGATGAGGCCGACGGCGAGGACGATGCGCCAGGAGAAGGCTTCGCCGAGGAAGAGCATGCCCCCGGCGACCGAGACGACCAGCGAGAACTTGTCGATCGGCATCACGCGGGAGGCGTCGGCGTACTGCAGGGCTTTGAAGGAGAAGAGCCAGGAAAGGCCGGTGGCGACGGCGGAGAGGGCCAGGAAAAGCCAGTTCATCTTGGAGAAGCACGGGACCTGGCCGGCGGTGCCCTGCATCCAGACGAGGATCCAGACGGGGGCGATGAGCATGACGACGCGGATGGCGGTGGCGAGGTTGGAATCGATGGTGTCGCCACCATCGAGCTGGAGGCCGCGTTTGACGAAGAGGGGCATGACGCCGCCGAAGAAGGCGCCGAGCAGGGCGTAGAGCCACCAGGGTTTCATGGGGTTCTCCGGAAGGCCGGTTTGTGTCCGGAGGATGTTAGCGGGGGAGGAGGCGGCCGGGATTGTTCAATATGGATTATTCGCTATTCATTTGTCTGGACGGGGGGATTACACGCTCATGCCGGTGATGGTGGCTTCGAAGACGAGGGTGCCGTTGTTGATGCCCTGGCATTTGGCGATGGCGCGGCGGCGGGTGCATTCGACCATCTGGGAAATCATGTAGAGCTTGGTGGGAGGGACGACGGTGCCGCGGAAGATGACATCGTTGCAGCGCGCGAAGCCGACGAAGCCCATTTCGGGATGTTTGCGCATGGTCCAGAAGGCGCAGAGCTGGGCGGCGCATTCGATCATCAGGACGCCGGGCATAAGGGGGCGTCCGGGGATGTGGCCGCGGACCCAGAAGTCGTCGGTGGTGAGCTCTTTGACGCCGATGATGGTGCCATCGTCTTCATGGACGATGGCGGTGAGCATCTCCATTTCGAAGCGCTGGGGGATAATTTTGCGGATGCCCTCGAGGTCGATGACGGTTTTGTTGAAGTCCACGGTGGAGAGGTCATAGAGGAATGGTGGGGGCATGCCGAGCTCACGTGTGAAGGCCCAGTGGTGACGAAACAGCCCAGAGGGGGAATGCCCCTCTGGGCTGACAGATGAACAGGAAAGCGCAAATCAGGGGGTAGTGGAGCGAGATTCGAGGACACGGACACGGATCGCCTGAGCCTGCGACTTGATGTCCTGCATGCTCTTGCGCACGCGGGTGCCGGCGGCCTTGTTGCCGCCGATGGCCTTCTGGTAGTCCTCTTTGGCGGCGGCGACCAGCTTTTCGAGCTGTTCGAACGCATCGCCGGCGGCGGGAGCAGGAGCCGGGGTGTTGGGTTGCATGGTCATTACGAATACCTCCGCAAGAGACCGGGTAGGCCGGTCAGATAGGGTTATTGTCCCCAAAGGTGATGGGTTTTCAAGCGGAAATGGGGGTTTGCTTGCGGGGAAGCTCAGCGGGAGGGTTCCGGAGGCTTGCGGGGGAGGTCCTCTTCCTCGTCGCTGGGATCGACTGGACGCGAGACGCCGTAGCTGCCGGACATCCAGTTATTGAGGTCCAGGAGGCGGCAGCGATCCGAGCAGAAGGGAAAGCTGGGGATGTTGACGTGGGGCAGGAGCGTCTTGCACATCGGGCAGCGAAAGACGGTGCCGTCATTGCCGACCGGTTTGGGTTTGTCCATGGTGAGGTCTCGGTGTTACTTCTTCGAAGGTTTGGCCGCAGGTTTGGAGTCGGTCTTGGGGGGCGCGGGCGTCGCGGCGGCGGGAGCGGCGGGCGCGTCGTTCTTGGCGGGGGCGGCATCGGTTTTGGCAGCGCCGCCGCCGTTATCCGCTTTCGCGTCGGATTTGTAGCTTTCGGAGCGGTAGTCGGTGATGTAGAAGCCGGAGCCTTTGAAGAGAAAGCCCGCCCCGCCGGAGATCAGGCGTTTGACCTTCTTCTTGCCGCACTTGGGGCATTTCTGGATGGGGTCGGCCTTGATCGATTGAAACTCTTCGAACTGGTGTCCGCAGGCTTCGCAGGCGTATTCGTAAGTAGGCATCGCTGGGTTCTCTTTACTTGCTGACTTTGACCTTGGCGGGGCGGAGGATGCGGTCGCCGAGCTTGTAGCCGGCCTGGAAGGTCTGGGTGACCGTCATGGGGGGATATTTGTCGCTGGGTTCCTGCATGATGGCTTCATGCATGTGGGGATCGAAGGGTTTGCCGGTGGGGTCGTAAGCCTCGATGCCACGGTTGGCGAGCACTTTTTTAAGCTCGTCATAGGTGATCTTAACGCCTTCGAGGATGCTCTTGGCGTCGACTTTGGCGGGGTCGACGGAGAGGGCCATGTCGAAGTGGTCGAGGACCGCGAGCATGTGCTTGGCGAAATCGGCATCGGCGGCCTGGCGTGCGGAGAGGACTTCCTGGGCGGCGCGGCGCTGGAGGTTGGCGAAGTCGGCCTGCCAGCGGGCGAGCTTGGTTTTGAGGTCGGCGATTTCGCTGGCCGCCTGGTCGGTGGCAGCGGCGGGTTCGCCGGCGCCGGGCGTTTCTTCGGTCACTGTATCGCTGGGTTTCGCTGGGTCTGCCATAGTACACCTCGTGATGGATTGTAGCGCGGTTGGAGAGAAAACGGGGCCGCGATGGGGCGGCAGATGGAATTCCG
>JBEHXY010000475.1:0-3170 GCA_048498455.1 Planctomycetota bacterium
CGCCGCCAGCATCAAAAGCTCCCTGAAGGTGCACCTGCTGAAGCGTTATCGGTCCAATCCCCTGTACATCCCTAGCCAACCGTGGCACGAGCCGCATTGGGCTCCTATGATCCCCCCGCGTCGGAATGAATTCCCACAAAGGTGATAGACCATGAAATGGATGATTGCGGCAGTGGTGGCGGCCAGCCTGACCCTCATGAGCGGGGCGACCGGCTTTGCCCAGAAAGTCCTCCACGTCTCCTCCTATGAACCCACCGTCGAACTCTACAAGGCCCTCAACCCCGCCTTTGAAAAGACCGCGGCCGCCAAGGGGGTCACCGTGCAGACCGACCATGGCCCCTCCGGCAAGCAGGCCCGCGACATCGCCCAGGGCAAGGAAACGGATGTGGCCGCCCTTTCGGTCGATTTCGACATCGACCAGATCGCCGCCGCCGGCCTCACCGACAAAGACTGGCGCAAGCGCAATCCCAACGGCAGCGTTCCCTACTACTCCGCGGTGGTGTTCCTGGTGCGCAAGGGCAACCCCAAGCACATCAAGGACTGGGAGGACCTCGCCCGCGACGATGTCGTGGGACTGGCGCCCGATCCCAAGAGCGGCGGCGGCGCCCGCTGGATTTACCTCGCCGCCTGGGCCCACGACCTCCGCAAGAACGACAAGGCCGATGAACCGACCAGGGACGCGCACGCCCGGGAGTTCGTCGGCAAGGTGTATGACAAGGCGGTGCTCGATCCCGCCATGCGCGGCAGCACCACGCGGTTCATCCAGCAGGGCACCGGCGATGTGCTCTTTGGCTGGGAAAACGAAATCCTGCAGGTGGTCGCCAACCCGGCGATGAAATCGCAGTTCGAGATGGTCGTCCCCAGCGACTCGATCACCATCGAGGTGCCGGTGGCGGTCGTGGACAAGGTCGCCGAGAAGCATGGCCTTTCCGAGGCCGCGAAGGACTTTGTGAGCTTCCTGTTTTCCGACCAGGGGCAGGAAATCGAGGCGAAGTTCTTCAACCGTCCCTACAAGAAGGAAGTCGCCGAGAAGTACAAGGACAAGTTCGCCCCGCTGACGCTCTACAAGTTCAGTGATTACTTCACGAGCTGGCCCGACGTGATGAAGAAGCACTTTGCCGACGGCGGCGTGCTGGATCAGATTCGGAAAAAGTGATGGCGGCACGACGCGCGAAATTGCCGGGGTTCGGGGTGTCGCTGGGGTACTCGGTTGTCTATTTGAGTCTGATCGTGCTGCTGCCGTTGGCGGCGCTGGTGCTCAAGGCGGGGACGCTGGGGCCGGGGAAAATCCTGGGCATCCTGGGGCAGGAGCGGGTGCAGGGGGCGTTTTACATCACGCTGACGACCAGCCTTTTGGCGGCGCTGGTGAACCTGCCGCTGGGACTGCTGGTGGCCTGGGTGCTGGTGCGTTACCGCTTTTTCGGCCGGCGGCTGCTGGATGCGATTGTCGACCTGCCCTTTGCGCTGCCGACCGCGGTGGCGGGCATCGCCCTGGCATTTCTCTACTCGGGCCGCGGGTGGGTGGGCAAAGCGCTCACGGCGGTGCACTTTCATTTTCCCTGGCCGGTGTGGGGGCCGGGGGAAGGCGGCCATGGCTGGCTGCACGTCAACTGGTATGAAACGGTGGGACTGAGCCCGCTGGGGGTGGTGATCGCGCTGGTCTTCGTGGGGATGCCCTTTGTCATCCGCACGATTCAGCCGGTGCTCGAGGAAATGGATCCCGGCGTGGAGGAGGCGGCCGCGAGCCTGGGGGCGCGGCCGGGCGTGGTCTTCCGGCGCATCCTTCTGCCGGAGTTGCGGCCGGCGCTGGTGACGGGCTTTGCGCTGGCGTTTGCCCGCGGCCTTGGAGAGTACGGCAGCGTGCTGTTCATCGCCGGCAACCAGCCGGACGTGCCGATCGTCCCGCGGCTGATCATCGAGCGGCTGGAGCAGAACGAGATCGCCGGCAGCACGGCGGTGGCGGTGCTGCTGCTGGCGGCGTCGTTCGTGATCCTGCTGTCGATCAATGCCTGGCAGTGGTTCATGGCGCGGGGGCAGCGATGAGCGTACAGCGATACCAGCGGCGGGGCGGGCGGGCGGGACGGTGGTTGCTGATCACCGCGGCGGTGCTGCTGATGGGGTTTTTCCTGGTGCTGCCGCTGCTGACGGTGTTCGCCGAGGCCTTTTCGCTGACCGACGCCTGGATCGCCTCGCGCGAAGCGGCGGCCTCGCAGCGCAGCACCGTCCTGGGCGAAGGCATTCACACCGGCTGGACCACCTATTGGGAAGCGATCAAGGAGCCGGCCACCTGGGGGGCGATCAAGATGACGCTGCTGACGGCGGGGATCGCGGTGCCGCTCAATGCACTCTTCGGGGTGGCGGCGGCGTGGGCGGTGACGAAGTTTCAGTTCCGCGGGCGCAGTTTGCTGCTGACGTTGATCGACCTGCCCTTCTCGGTGAGCCCGGTGGCGGCGGGGCTGGCGCTGGTGCTGATCTTCGGCAACGATGGGTGGTTCGGCGGGTTCCTGCAGCGGCACGACTGGAAGATCGTGTTCAACTGGCCGGGCATGGTGCTGGCGACCATGTTCGTGACGTTTCCCTTCGTGGCCCGCGAGCTGATCCCGCTGATGGAATCGCAGGGCAGCGAGGAGGAGCAGGCGGCGATGGTGCTGGGGGCGAGCGGCTGGCAGACGTTCTGGCGGATCACGTTGCCGAACATCAAGTGGGGGCTGCTGTATGGGCTGATTTTGTGCAACGCGCGGGCGATGGGGGAATTTGGCGCGGTGGCGGCGGTGTCGTCGGGGTTCCAGGGCGAGGTGACGCTGCCCCTGTATATCGAGCGGCTGCAGTATGCGAGCTGGATGAGCATGGCGCCGGTGTTCGCGGTCTCGACGCTGCTGGCGGGGCTGGCGGTGGTGACCCTGGCGGCCAAGGCGTGGGTCGAGCAGCGGCGATGAACGTGGGGCAGTTGGCGAAGCGCGCGGATTTTAGGACAATGGCGGGTCTATGAGCATCCTGGCGAAAAACATCACCAAGCGGTTTGGCAACAAGCTGGCCCTCGACAACGTGACGGTCGAAGCGCCCAGCGGCAAACTCGTCGCCCTGCTGGGGCCTTCGGGCTGCGGGAAAACCACGCTGCTCCGCATCATCGCGGGGCTGGAATTTCCGGACGACGGGCAGGTGCTCTTCGA
>JBEHXY010000476.1:0-3169 GCA_048498455.1 Planctomycetota bacterium
CGGAAGTTCGACACAAACGCCCACAGCTGCGCGTTGGTCAGCAGGTCGTGGTAAATCACCCCCAGCGCCCGCCCCAGCGGCATCCCCTGCGCCGTCAACTGCTGCACCCGCGCCGCCGTCTGCGGATCAAACGCCGTGATGTGCGCCCCCAGCACCGTCTGATGAATCTGCGCCTCCCGCACCAGCAGCGTCGTCGTCAAGGAAATGCCCACCGACGCGCCGATGTTCCGCAGCAGGTTGTAAAGCCCCGTCGCGTTCCCCATCTCCTCGTTCTTCAGCGTCCCCGTCGTCAGCACCGACAGCGGCACAAACAACATCGAAATCGCCGCCCCGTTCAAAATCACCGGCCAGGTGATGTTCCCCGGCGCCACCCCCAGATACACGTTCCCCAAAAGCCACGACGAATACCCCAGCAGCCCCAGCCCCACCGCGATGATGATCCGCGAATCCACATACTTCATCAGCCGCGACACCAGCAGGATCGCCGTGATCGAGCCGATCCCGCGCGGCGACACCGTCAGCCCCGATTGCGTCGCCGTGTACCCCATCAGCCCCTGCAGAAACTCCGGAATCAACGCCGTCGTTCCATACAGCACCAGCCCGATGATCGTCACCACCGTGATGCCGATCGCGAAGTTCCGATTTTTGATCACCCGCAGCGACACGATCGGATCCAGCGTCTTCAGCTCCCGCACGATAAACGCCACGAAAGACGCCACGCACAACAGCGTCGCCCAGCGAATCCACGTCGCGTTGAACCAGTCCGCCTCCTGCCCCTTGTCCAGAATGATCTGGAACGATGCCAGCCACAGCGCCAGCAGCCCCAGCCCCCAGTAATCGATCCGCGTTTTCGCCGCGTTCCGGATGTAGGGCGGATCCTCGATCAGCGACCACACCATGAACACCGCCAGCATCCCCACCGGAATGTTGATGTAAAACACCCACCGCCACGAGTAATTGTCCGTGATCCACCCGCCCAGCGTCGGCCCGATGATCGGCGCAAAAACAATCCCTAGCGTGTACGCCGCCATCGCCGCCCCGCGCTTCGCCGGCACAAAGCTCTCCAGCAGAATCGCCTGCGCGATCGGCTGCAACGCCCCGCCGCCCGCCCCCTGCAGGATCCGCGCCGCGATCAGCATCGGCAGCGTCGTCGCCGCCCCGCACAAAAACGACGCCACCGTGAACAGCGCGATACAAAACAGCAAAAAGTTCTTCCGCCCGAACGTCCGGCTCAACCACCCCGTCGCCGGCAACACGATCGCATTGCTCACCAGGTAACTCGTCAGCACCCACGTCGCCTCATCCGTCGATGCCGACAGCGTCCCCGCAATGTGCGGCAACGCCACGTTCGCCACCGACGTGTCCAGCACCTCCATGAACGTCCCCAGCATCACCGCGATGGTGATCAGCCAGGGGTTCGCCGCCGGACGCCACTCCGCCAGTGCCGGTGTTTGCACCGGCCTTGGCGGCGCTTCGTCCGACCCTCCCGTTCCAGATGTCGATATCGCCATAGCCATCACTATAAACCCAAGCAAAAAGATGGCCACGGACGATCCGCAAAGTTGCCTTTACGAAGGGGTACATACATCCGTGGCCGATACTGCTCTGTCTTTGTTGGAAGATCCCGTTACCGGAGGCTCACCACCGGCTCGACCGACATCCCCGGCCCGATCAGGTGCTGCTGGTCCGCGTGGTCAAACACGATCTTCACCGGCACCCGCTGAACCACCTTCACATAGTTGCCCGTCGCGTTCTCCGGAGGCATCAGCGAGAAATACGCGCCCGAGCCCTGCTGAATCGAGTCCACGTGCCCTTCGAACTTCGTCCCCGGGTACGCGTCCACCTTCAGCTCCACCTTCTGGCCCGCATGCATGTGCGTGAGCTGCGTCTCTTTGAAGTTCGCCGTCACCCACACGTCCGGCTGCACCAGGGCAAACAGCCCCGGCAACTGGCCCGGCGCCACATACGCGCCCGGCTCGACCGACTTCCTGGTGATCCGCCCATCCGTCGGGGCGATGATCTTGGTGTAGGACAGGTTCAGCCGCGCCGTCTCCACCGCCGCCTGCGCCGCGGTGATCTGGGCCTGCGCCACCGACACCTGGCCCTGCCGGGCGTCCACGGTCGCCTTGGCCTGCGCCACCTGCGCTTCGGCCGCGGAAACCACTTTCTTCGCCGCGTCCAGGTTCGCCTGCGCCGTGCGCGCTTCGGTCTGCACCCGGTTCAATTCGATCGACGACACCACGCCATTCTTGTTGGCCGTCGTGTAGTGGGCCAGGTCCTGGTTCGCACGCTCCAGCTCCGCGGTCTTGGCCGCGACGTCCGCCTGGGCCTGCGCCACCTGCGCCTCGGCCGTCGTCACCGCGGCATTGGCCTGCGTGACCTGCGACTTCGCCGCCACCAGGTCCGCCTGCGCTGCGACCAGTTTCCCGTTCGCCGCATCCAGCGCCGCCTGGTAGTCGCTCGGGTCCAGCTCGACGAGCACATCGCCCGCCTTCACCTGCTGGTTGTCCGTCACGTTCACCTTGAGCACATGCCCCGCCACCCGCGGGCTAATCGCCGTCACATGGGCGTCGATGAAGGCATCATCGGTCGACTCATGCGTCGCCGAGAACTGGTAATAGGAGTAGCCGTACGTCGACGCTCCAACGAGCGCCGCCGCCGCCACCGCCAACATCGCCAGCCGCTTCACCAACCGCTTCCGCGGGGCCGGGGTCGCCTCTTTCGTTTCCACGCCCGGACGAGCCACCGTTGCCGTCTCCGGCTCCACCCGCGAAGGCTCGACCCGCGAAGGTTCGACCCGCGAAGGTTCGACCCGCGTGGGCTCCGTACGCACCGGCGATTCCACCCGCGCGCCCGCCGCCTCGCGCCGCGTGCCCGCCCCATCCACCTGCAGCTCCCGCGCGTTGGTTTTCGTCAGCCGCTCGTTTTTCATCATCGTGGTCATTGTCGTTCTCGTTTCTAATCAGCTTCCAGATAGTTAGTACACTAATTATCGCGTCAAATTGCAAGAAGTCTGCAAAGAAATCTGCGGAATTCTTTCGCGAATAGCTACGCTCGGGCGTAACCGGCGTGGGCAGAGCCAGTTACAGCGGATAGCGGCAGCCAGCCGGTGGCTTTGGGTTCTGGGTCGGTAGCGCTGCCGGGCTGTACGGTGCGGCGCTGGGCGAAG
>JBEHXY010000477.1:0-3158 GCA_048498455.1 Planctomycetota bacterium
ATTCAAACCTCCGACATTCTCAGCGCCGACCCCTCCAAGGTCGGCTTGTACAGCGAGCTCGACGCCATCCTCGCGGTGGCGGTCGGCGGCACGGCGCTGACCGGCGGGCGCTTCTCGCTGATCGGGGCATTGCTCGGGGCGCTGATCATGCGGACCCTCGAGACCACCATCCTGACGGCCAATGTGCCCGCGGAAGTGAACACGGTCATCAAGGCGGTCGTGGTGCTGGTGATCTGCCTGCTGCAGTCGGAACGGTTCCGCGCCCTGGTGGGCCGCGCGGTGGGGATGGGGCCAAAGGTGAAGATGGCATGACGACGACCCGACCCGCTCTCGCTGTTCCGGCCCCGCGCCCCGGCGGCTTCGCCCCGAGCTCCGGCTTCCTGCTCTCGCCGCTGGTGTCCACGGCGCTGGTGTGCCTGCTGCTCTACGGCTTTGGCTGCTGGAAGTACAAAGGCTTCGGCACGGCGTACACCTTCGTGAGCTTCCTGCAGGAAAACGCGCACCTCGGCATCGTGGCGGTCGGCGTCACGTTCGTGATCCTCGCGGGGGGCATCGATCTCTCCGTCGGATCGGCCATCGGGTTCGGCTCGGTGGTGATGGCCAGCCTCATGGAGAAGGCCCACTGGTCGCCGGCGGGTTCCTGCCTGGTGGTGGTGGTGGGGATGGCGGCGATCGGCGGGCTGATGGGGGCGATCGTGCATGGGTTCGCGGTGCCTCCGTTTTTGATCACGCTCGCGGGGCTGTTTTTCTATCGCGGGACGGCGCTGATCATCACCCGCGAGGAAATTTCCGTGGGCAACCAGGGCTTTGAGCACTGGCTCGACCAGACGGTGCAGGTGATGCCGCGGGTGGTGCTCAAGCCGCAGTTGATGATGTTCCTGGCGCTGCTGGTGGTGGCGGGGCTGATCCTGCGGTTCACGCGCTTCGGCCGGAACGTGTATGCGGTCGGCGGCAGCGAGGGCTCGGCGCTGTTGATGGGGCTGCCGGTGGCGCGCACGAAGGTGAGCGTGTATGCGTGGAGCGGCTTGTGCGCGGGGCTGGCGGCGGTGGCGGCGCTGATGATCCGGCCGACGGGCATGGCGGCCCGCGGGGAGGGGATGGAACTTGATGCGATCGCGGTGGTGGTCATCGGCGGGACGCTCCTGACGGGGGGCGTGGGCTCGGTGTGGGGGACGCTGCTGGGGGTGATGATTTACAGCATCATCGAGAAGATCGTGTCGTTCTCGAGCTTGAACACGGCCTGGACGCGGATCTCGGTAGGCGGGCTGCTGCTGGGATTCATCCTGCTGCAGAAGGTATTGCGGGCGGGGAAGCGGGAGCATTAGCCGCGGCGGCGAGCGGCGGCGGGAGCGCGGCCTCGAGGGTGGCCAGCTCGTTGGCCAGGGCGGCGGGAAGGCGGTCCTTGAACTGGGCGTAATGGGCGTGGATCGAGGGGATCTCGGCGCGCCAGGCGTCGGGGTCGAAGGCGATGAGCGCTTTCATGTCGGCGTCGGGAACGGGCAGGCCGACGCGGTCGATGCTTTGCAACGTGGGCAGGTAGCCGATGGGCGTGCGGCAGGCGGTGGCGGGGTCTTCAACGGGCTTGTCGGTGCGCTCAAAGACCCATTTGAGGATGCGGGAATTTTCGCCATAGCCGGGCCAGAGGAAGCGGCCGGAACCTCCGCCGCCATGCGTGTCCTTGCGGAACCAGTTGACGAAGAAGATGCGCGGGAGGTGGGCGGGGTGCGGGGAGAGGAAAGGCATGCGGAGCCAGTGGGCGAAGTAGTCGGCCATGTGGTAGCCGCAGAAGGGGAGCATGGCCATGGGGTCGCGGCGGAGGGTTCCGGTTTTGCCGGTGGCGGCGGCGGTGGTTTCGGAGGCCATGATGGAGCCGAGGAAAACGCCGTGGTTCCAGGAGAGGGCTTCAGAGACCAGGGGAACGGTGGAGGCGCGGCGGCCGCCGAAGAGGATCGCGGAGATGGGCACGCCGGCGGGGTCTTCGAACTCCGGGGCGATGACGGGGCATTGGCGCGCGGGGACGGTGAAGCGGGCGTTGGGGTGGGCGGCCTTGCGGCGGCTCTTGGGGTTCCAAGGGCGGCGGGTCCAGTCGACGAGGTTGGCGGGGGGCGGCTTGGTGAGGTCTTCCCACCAGACATCGTCGTCCGGGGTCATGGCGACGTTGGTGAAGAGGGTGTTGCGGGTGATGGTTTTCATCGCGTTGGGGTTGGAGGCGTAAGAGGTGCCGGGGGCGACGCCGAAGAAGCCGGCTTCGGGGTTGATGGCGTAGAGGCGGCCGTCGAGCCCAGGGATTGCGATCCCTGGGCTTTGGGGGATTTGCGCGGGGCGGAATTTCATCCAGGCGATGTCGTCGCCGACGGTTTCGACTTTCCAGCCGACGAGGGTGGGGTCGAGCATGGCGAGGTTGGTTTTGCCGCAGGCGGAGGGGAAGGCGCCGGCGATGAACTTGGAGCGGCCTTCGGGGTTGGTGAGTTTGAGGATGAGCATGTGCTCGGCGAGCCAGCCTTCATCACGTGCTTGAACGGAGGCGATGCGGAGGGCGTGGCACTTTTTTCCGAGGAGGGCGTTGCCGCCGTAACCGGAGCCGAAGGATTGGATTTCGCGGGTGTCGGGGAAGTGGCAGATGTACTTGTGCTCTTTGTTGCAGGGCCAGGGGACGTCGGCGGCGGTGTCGTCGAGGGGGGCGCCGAGGGAGTGGAGGCCTTTGACGAAGTGAGGGGAGTCGCCGAGGACTTCGAGGACGCGCGTGCCGACGCGGGCCATGAGGTGCATGGAGACGACGACGTAGGGGGAGTCGGTGAGTTCGACGCCGATGTTGGCGATGGGGGAACCGATGGGGCCCATGGAGTAGGGGATGACGTAGAGGGTGCGGCCGCGCATGGAGCCTTTGAAGAGGGCGGCGAGTTTTTCTTTCATCTGGGCGGGGTCGGCCCAATTGTTGGTGGGACCGGCGGCGTCCTTGGTGGCGCTGCAGATGAAGGTGAACTGTTCGACGCGGGCGACGTCGTTGGGGTCGGAGCGGGCGAAGAAGGAGTGCGGGCGTTTTTCGGGGTTGAGGGGGATGAGGGTGCCGGTCTCGACCATGAGGTGGGTGAGGTGGGCGTATTCTTCGGGGGAGCCGGTGCAGAGGTGGATGTTGTCGGGCGAGGTGAGGGCGGCGG
>JBEHXY010000478.1:0-3153 GCA_048498455.1 Planctomycetota bacterium
CGTCATCGTCACCATGGAAATCTTCGGCCTCTCCGATTGGCTCATGGCCGTCACCGACCAGCTCGCCGCCGACGGCTTCATCGCCATCGCCCCCGATTATCTCTCCGGCAAAGGCCCCAAGGGCGGCGGCACCGAAGACTTCGCCGACCGCACCGCGGTGACCCGCGCCGTGCAGGGCGTCTCCACCGCCGACGTCGTCGCCGTGAACAACGCCGTCCGCGAGTACGCCGCCAAACTCCCCGCCGCCACCGGCAAATTCGCCAACGTCGGCTTCTGCTGGGGCGGCGGCAAAGCCTTCGCCTACGCCGCCGCACAACCCGAACTCTCGGCCGCCGTCGCTTACTACGGCACGCCCCCCGCCGATCCCGAGCTCGCCAAGATCAAGGCCCCCATCCTCGCCTTCTACGGCGGCAACGACGCCCGCGTCACCGCCACCGAAAAACCCACCGAACAAAAAATGAAGGATCTCAACAAACCCTTTACCCCCCACGTCTACGACGGCGCCGGCCACGGCTTCCTGCGCGCCCAGAACGTCCCCGCCAACCTCGAAGCCTCCAAACAAGCCTGGCCGGCGACGATCGAGTTCCTCAAGGCCAATACCAAGTAACGTCTACATCACCGCCGGCGCGTCGGGGGAGACGCGCCGGGCGGGACTGCTGCGCGCTCCTTACTGCGGGCCCTGCGGACCGGGGCGGTTGTTGTCGGGGCGCGGGGGACGGTCGCCGTTTTCATCGGGGCGCGGGGGCATGTGGATGTCGGTGCCGTTGACGCTGTTGGCCATGATCGAGTCGAGGCCGGAGGGGGTTTTTTCGGAAAAGCCGTCGATGGAAAGTTTTTTGCCCGCGGCCAGGTTGAGCGCCAGGGCGCTGTGCGGCTCGATGCGCACGAGCTGGCCGGAATCGAGCAGCGCGCCATTCAGCAGGCCGCGGCGGTCATAATTCAGCGACTTCACGCTGGCGTCGACATGGATCGGCGTGCGTTCGCGCATGCCCGGCTCGGCGACCAGCTTGCCCTTGGCGTCGGTGATGGCCACGGCGCGGAGCACCGGGTGATCGGGCTGCAGATCGTTCGGCCCCGGCGGCGGTGGCGCAGGCCGGTCGGCGCCATCGGGACCGCGCGGCCCTTCACCGGGACGAGGCGCGGGCGGCGGACCATTGTCAGGAACGGCGGCGACTTTGATCGCGTCGCCGCTGCTGAGGGCGAGCGTGTTTTCAAACGCGGCGGGCAGGTTGATCTGCGTGGTCTTGCCGTCGAGGGTGGTGAGCAGGAAGCCTTCAATGCTGCCGCGGGGTCCGTAGTTGACCGACGCGATGGTGCCCGCGAGGTCCACTGGCGCGGGGCGCTGGGCCTGGTCGGGGTTGCGGTCGTCGCGGCCGGGGCCGGGATCGCGCGGCGGGCGGGCATCGCCGGCGGGCGCGGGGTCGGTGGGGTTGGCGGCGATGAGGGCGGTGGTTCCGGCGGCCATGGCTGCAAGACACAGGAGAGCGGTGATCAGCGTGGACTTCATGGCGTGCTCCCAAAGCAAGTGAGTGAAAAAGATCAGACCGGAGGGGTCAGCGTGTATTTGCGTTCGGTGCGCGAGAAGCCAATGCGGACGAGTCCCAGCAGGCCGAGGATGATGCCCGAGCAGATGGCGATGAGGCCGGTGAGCCGCTGCGTTTCAATGCGGTGCCAGCGTTGCATCTGGGGTGAGGGCGGGGGTGGCCGATCGGGATCCTGCGGTCCGCCGTTGGGCGGGCCCAGGGGCGGGCCATTGGGCGGGCCGTTGGGGCCGGGGCGACCGTCGGGCCGGGCATCGGGCGGGCCGTCGCGGGGCGGGGGCGGGCGGAAACGCTCGGGCGGTCCGGAGGGCTGGCTGGCGGCGGCGGGCAGATCGTTGATGGTGCCTGCGGCGATGTGCAGCGCGGCGCCCGAACCGATCAGGCCCAGTCCGAGAATCAGCGTCAGCACCCCTTGCCGCAGCGAAAGCAGCCACGGCGGCACAGCGCCGGGAAGCGCGGTGATGCCCTTGTCGAGGGCGGCGTGGAGGAGTTGGAACTGGTAGCGGTCGCGCTGGTACCGCAGCAGAATCATGCCGCCGGAAAGGACGATGGCGGCGGTGATGCCGAAGGCTCCGGCGGCGATGTCCCACGGGATTGGCATTGTGAAAGACTCCTAAGCTGGAAGGTTGGTGCGGGCCGAGGGTTCGGGGGTTTCGGGAAAGTTGGCGGAATTCGCCACGGGGGGCAGGCAGGGTGTCAGACGGCGGTGGGGGAGGGGAATGTTAGAATGGCCGGCGGAATTTTGAAACCTGCCGGGGTGGGGCGGGTACCAAGGAGGTGAAGGGTGCGTGCGCATTGACCCCATCGGCAGATGAAGGCCTGGATATCGCGGCGCTGCGGCGGCAGGACGAGCGGGAGTTTTGCAGGTTCGTCCAAGCGCATGAGGCCCTCGTGCTGGGGTTGGGACAGAGCCTGGGGCTGGCCCCCGCGGATCGGGACGATCTGGCCGCGGAGACGTTTGCGGCGGCCTACCGGATGCTGCCGGGGTTCCGGGGCGAGGCCAAGCTGTCGACCTGGGTGTACCGGGTGGCGTGGCGGACGGCCCAGAAAGTGCGGCGGCGCTATCCGCGGCGGGGCGGCGGGGAGCTGCCGGACGTCGCCGGGCCGCAGGAGCCGGTGGGCGGAGAAGCGGAGGCGGAGGAGAGCGCGAGGGCCGTGTGGGCGGCGGTGGCGCGGCTGGACGAAGAGCAGGCGGTGGTGGTGGAGTTGTTTTACCGGCGGGGGCTGAGCGTTGAGGAAGTGGGGCGGGTGCTGGAGAAGCCGGAGGGCACGGTGAAGACGTTGTTGTTTCGGGCACGGGAGCGGTTGAAGGTGCTGCTGGGGCCCATGGCAAAGGTGATGTGATGGATGACTTTGAACGGATGTTGATGGGGGCGCTGGCGGCCCGGCCGGAGGCGGTGGCGGGGCTGGACGTGGCGGCGGCGGCGCTGGCGCGCGTGCGCGGGTTTGAGGAGGGGCTGGCCCGGGTGGCGCGGGTGCGCTGGTGGGGGCGGGTGCTGGGCGTGGCGGCGGGGTTGCTGATCCTGGTGACGGTGGGGGTGGGCTGGTGGGCGATGCCCACGTCGATGTATTACGTGGACAAGCTGCCGATCAACGTCGAGTGGTCGGACTT
>JBEHXY010000479.1:0-3147 GCA_048498455.1 Planctomycetota bacterium
TGTGTCCGCCGTCGATCGCACCAGCGGCAAATCCATCGGCCTGCCGATCAAGGGCGACACGCTCAAATGGACCGCCCCCGCAGAGGGCGCCTGGGAACTCGTGATCATCCGCCACGATTTCCACACCTCCCCCACGCGCTCCGTCAACAACCCCAACATCAACGCCAAGGACACTTCCGCCTCGCTGGAAGATTACATGTCCGACTCGGCCACCCAGCAGTACATCGACTGGACCCACGAGCAATACAAGAAGGTCCTCGGCGAGGAGTTCGGCAAAACCGTCCTCGGTTTCCGCGGCGATGAGCCCGACTACTCCATCAACCCCTGGATGCCCTACACGCCCAAACTCTTCGACGAATTCCAGGCGAAAAAAGGCTATGACCTCCGCCCCTATCTCGCCTCCATGTTCCCCGCCGGCGGCGGCCGCGGCGGCATGATCGACACCGCCACCGGCGGCCCGACCGAGGAACAGAAGCGCGCCCGCGCCGACTACTTCGACGTCTGGTCCGATCTCTTCCGCGACCACTGGTTCTCCAAGCTCAGCGCCTGGTGCGTCGACAACCACGTGCAGTACGAAGTGCACATCAACCACGAGGAAAACCTCCCGCTGATGGCCCGCTCCGAAGGCGATTACTTCAAGTGCTATCGCGATGTCGGCATCCCCGGCGTCGACGCCATCTGGCACCAAATCTGGCCCGGCCTCGTCAGCGATTTCCCCAAGCTCGCTTCCTCGGCCGCCCACCTCAACGGCCGCCCGCGCGCTTTCACCGAGTCCTTCGCCGCCTATGATCCGCGCCCCAACATCGGCCAGGCCCGCTGGATCCTCAACCAGCAGATGGTGCGCGGCATCAACTCCATCGAGATCATGTTCTACGCCAGCAGCGGCGAACGCCCCGCCGGCGCAGCCCCCGCAGGCGGACCGCCCCCCACCACCGCAGCGGCAGGCGGCGCACCGGGCGCGGCCCGTGGCGGACAGCGCGGCCGCGGCGCGGCGGGCGGGGTCGCCTCCACCGCTCCCGGCGCACGCCGCGGAACCGGCGGCCAGGCCAACACCGTTTCCGCACAGGGCCCGGGCGCGATCCTCGGCCAGGTCGATCCCGCCGTCGGCGGTCGCATGATCACCAACCCGGAATTTCCCGCCCTCGCCGCCTACGTCAACCGTGTCAGCTACCTGCTCTCGCAAGGCCGCCCCGCCGCCCGCATCGCGCTCTACACGCCTTTTTCCAGCATGTGGCTCTCCAGCGCCGACGGCCAGGCCGCCAACGCCAGCTACACCGGCGCGATGCAGACCCTGCTTGAACACCAGCTCGATTTCGATCTTTTCGACGATCAGTCCATCGACGCCCACCTCACCCAGACCGGCAAAACGCTCACCAACAAAAGCGGCAGCGCTTACGACACGGTGCTGATCCCTACCACCGCCGCGCTCTCCAAGCACACCTTCGACACGCTGCACAGATTCGCCGACGCCGGCGGCCGCGTGATTTTCCTCGGCGATCCCCCGCGCATGATCAGCGACAAAACCTTCAAAGACGCCCCCGCCCCCGCCGACATGCACTGGATCGACCGACAGCCGATCGAGCAGGTGGTCGCCGGCCTGATTCCGGAAGTTCATATCACCAAGCCTGCTCCCGCGGTGAAATACCTGCACCGCGCCTACAAGGATGCCGACGGCTTCTTTTTCTTCAACGAAGGCGATGAGGCCGTGGATACCGAGGTCACGCTTCCGGGAAGCGGCGCCGGCCAGCAGGTCGATCTGGCCACGGGTGTCGCCAGCAACATCGGCGGGGAAGTCAAACATCTCGGCGAGGCCAACTTCATCCTGTCGTTGCCCCCGTACGCCACCACCTTTATTCTCGTGAAACGCTGATTCCCTTTCCCTTTTTCCAAGGTCCGCAAGGCATGCCCGATCGCTGTCGCTCCGTCTCCCATTTTCATTTTTCCCTCTTGCGCGCCGTCGCCGCCGCGGCGCTGACGCTCGGCATGCTCGCCGCCTGCCAGAACACGCCCGTGCACACGTCCACGCTGCCCTCCCCGTGGCAGCCCGACCTCGGCAACGGCACGTACAAAAACCCCGTCCTCAACGCCGACTACTCCGATCCCGACGTCCTCCGCGTCGGCGATGATTATTACCTCACCGCCTCCTCCTTCTCCGACGTCCCCGGCCTCCCCATGCTCCATTCCAAAGACCTCGTCAACTGGACCATCATCGGCCACGTCTTCGATCGCTACCCGCTGCCCGGTTTTGACAAGCCGCAGCACGGCAACGGCGTCTGGGCCCCTTCGCTCCGTTATCACAACGGCCTCTTCTACGTCTACTTCGGCGACCCCGACAACGGCATCTTCATGGCCACCGCCAAAAACCCCGCCGGCCCCTGGTCGCCCCTGCACCTCGTTAAACAGACCAAGGGCTGGATCGACACCTGCCCCTTCTGGGACGATGACGGCAACGCCTACCTCGTGCACGCCTGGGCCAACTCCCGCGCCGGCGTCAAAGACATGCTCACCATCTGCAAGATGGCTCCCGACGGCAAATCGCTGCTCGATGATGGCGTCCTCGTCGTCGATGGCCGCAACAACAAGTGGCCCACCGTCGAAGGACCCAAACTCTACAAACGCAACGGCTGGTACTACATCCTCGCCCCCGCCGGCGGCGTCACCGGCGGCTACCAGGTCGCCTACCGCTCCAGGACCATCCAGGGCACCTACGAAGGCCGCGTCGTGATGGACAAGGGCAACACGCCCATCAACGGCCCGCACCAGGGCGGCTGGATCACCACGCAAACCGGCGAAGACTGGTTCATGCACTTCCAGGACAAGGGCCCCTACGGCCGCGTCGTCCACCTCCAGCCCATGAAGTGGGTCAACGACTGGCCGGTCATCGGCGAAGATCCCGATGGCGACGGCAAGGGCCAGCCGGTGCTCACGTACACGAAGCCCAATGTCGGCGGCAAGACCTACCCCCCCACCGCTCCCGCCACCACCGATGATTTCTCCAGTCCCAAGCTCGGCCTGCAGTGGCAATGGCCCGCCAACCCGCAGCCTTCTTTTTACTCCCTGACGGCTCGCCCCGGCTGGATGCGCCTCCATGCCATCGCCCCGGCCCCGGACGCCAAAAATCTCTGGGACGCGCCGAACCTGCTGCTG
>JBEHXY010000480.1:0-3127 GCA_048498455.1 Planctomycetota bacterium
GGCATCGCCCGCGCCGCCGACCCCTCCCCGCCCGTCACCGTCCGCGAAACGCCTGCCGCCATCACCCTCGACAACGGCATCGTCACCCTCACCTTCGACAAGAAATTCGCCAGCCCGAATTCCCTCGCCTATCACCCCACGCCCGGCACCTCCATCGAGCTCGGCGACGGCGGCCGGGCCGCGGTCTACTGGGACGCCAACGCCCTGCCCGACAAAGTCCCCACCGGCCGCGAGAACAAATCCCTGCCCAAGGCCGGCTATTTCCAGCCTTTCCAGGCCCTCAACAGCCTCAAGGTTCTCGCCGCCACCCCCGAGATGGCCGACCTCGTCATCGACGCCGGACCCTCCGAGTGGTTCAGCTTCCACGGCCAGTTCCACTACGTCCTTCGCCGCGGCGACAGCGGCTTTTATGTCTACGCCCACCTCGAACATGGCCCCGGCATGGCGGCCGCCAACATCGCCCAGGTCCGCACCGTCATCCGCGCCGAAAACAAAGGCAAAATTTTCACCGACGAAATCATCGACGATGACCGCAAAGGTCCGCCCCCTTCCAGCCCCACCGTCTCCGTCCCGCAGGATGCCACCTCGCGCCTCGCCGACGGCACCGTCTACACCAAGTACCAGATGAGCCAGTTCGTCAGCCGCTTCTCCGCCTACGGCTTCGCCGGGCACGACACCGGGCTCTGGATGACCTGGCCCAGCACCGAATCCTGCAACGGCGGCCCCTTCAAACAGGAACTCACCGTCCAGATCGAAAACGTCATGCAGGCCCTCTACCAGGGGCAGCACTACGGCGCCGCGGGCGTGCACCTCGCCGACGATGAGAAATGGTCCAAGCTCTATGGCCCGGTATTCATCTACGCCAACCACGGCGGCGATCCCGACACCCTCTGGCGCGACGCCCAGAAACAGGCCCGCGCCCAGCAGGCCCAGTGGCCCTATGCGTGGCTCGACAACCCGGATTATCCGCTCAAGCGCGGCACTGCCGACGGGCGCGTCCTGCTGCACACCGGCGAAGCCTCCGCGCCGGCCGCCGACGCCTGGGCGGTCCTCTCCAGCGACGAGCCCGGCGAGCAGGACGCCGACTTCGAGATGCGCTCCCGCGGTTACCGTTTCCTCGCCCGCACCGACGCCGACGGCCGCTTCCATTTCGAGCAGGTCCGCCCCGGCCACTACACGCTCTTCGTCTCCGGCGCCGACCAGTTCGAGCCCTTCAAGAAAACCGGCATCACCGTTGACGCCGGCCACGCGCTGCACCTTGAGACCCTCGACTGGACCGCGGTGACCCACGGCAAAAAGCTCTGGCAAATCGGCACCGCCGATCGCTCCACCTCCGAATTTCACGATGGCGCCCAGCCCATTTACCGCAACTACGACGCCTTTCGCCGCTACTTCGATACCTTCCCGCACGATGTCGTCTTCACCATCGGCCAGAGTAAAGAAGCCGCCGACTGGGAGTACGCCCAGTGGAGCTGGTACAACGAAAAACCCTACTGGACGATCCGCTTCCCCCTCGCGGCCGGCGATCTCCCCACCAAAGGCACCGCCACGCTCACCCTTGGCATCGCCTCCGCCCAGGCCAGCGGCCTGCAGGTGGAGGTCAACGGCAAGAACGTCGCCAAGCTGGCGATCCCCAAGACCGGCGGCTCGGGCTATCGCAGCGGCGCCCAGGACAGCCTGTACCTTGCCAGGACCGTCACGTTCAACACCGCGTTGCTGCACCCGGGCGACAACGAAATCCGCCTCAGCCAGGGCCGCATGGAGAAGTTCACCCCCGAGTTGCTGGCCCAGGAGCTGCGCCCGAAAAACGACATGATGTACGACGCCCTGCGGCTGGAAGTGCAGCCGCTCCCCTGATGCCCGCTTCTCCCCTACAATGGCCCCGACTTCCAAGGCGCTGTTTTCCAAGGAGAAGCCATGTCCGCCGCTGCGCCCACCGACATCGCCCGCACCATTGACCACACCATACTGAAGCCCGAAGCGACCGAGGCGGACGTTCGCAAAATCGTGCAGGAGGCGATCACCCATCGTTTCGCCTCCGTGTGCGTCAATGGCCGCTGGACGGGCCTGGTCAGCGAGATGCTTCGCGATGCCGGGGTGGGCGATCCGGGCAAGACGGATCGGCCGGTGCTCACCTGCGCGGTGGTGGGTTTTCCGCTGGGCGCCAACCGCTCCACCATCAAGGCGATCGAGGCCTCCTCGTGTGCGAAGGATGGGGCCCAGGAAATCGACATGGTCATTTCGCTCGCCGCCCTGATCACCGGCGACCATGACGATGCCCGCAACGACGTGTACGAAGTCGTCCGCGCGGCGCGGGCGGTCTCCAGCAGGACGGTCGTGAAGGTGATCCTCGAAACCGCGGCGCTCACCGAGGAGCAGACCGCGCGGGGCTGCCGGGCGGCGGTCGAGGGCGGCGCCGATTTCGTCAAAACCTCCACCGGCTTTCATCCCAAGGGCGGGGCGACGGTGCAGGCGGTGCAGTGGCTCAAGAAATATGGCGGCGGGGCGGGACTGAAAGTGAAGGCCTCGGGCGGCATCCGTGATTATGCCTCCGCCCGCCAGATGCTCGATGCGGGTGCCGACCGGCTGGGCTGTTCCTCGGGGGTGGCCATCGTGTCGGGCGCCTCGGCCGGGGCGGGAACGTACTGATTCGGGCCTTGTGATTGCTGGAGCGTCGATGACCTACCCGCCAGATCCGCCGCAGAATGTGCCGCCGGGTTCCTATCCGCTGCCGCCCTACGCGTCGTCGCCGGCGCGTGACGCCAACGGCACGAAGATCGCCGCGGGCATCTGCGGGATCATGTTCGGGCAGCTGGGCATCCACAAATTCATCCTGGGCTACACCAACACCGGGCTGATCATGCTGCTATCGTCGATCCTCACCTGCGGCATCGCCGGGGTCGCGATGCACATCATCGGGATCATCGAAGGCATCATGTACCTGACCAAGTCCGACGACGAGTTCTACCGCACCTACATCGTCGGGCGCAAAGAGTGGTTCTAAGCACGCCGTTGTCGGTGCTCAGTCGGCCGAGGGACCGTCGGTCTTCTTGCGGGGCTTGCGCGCCGGCCGTTTCACTTTCTTGACGGCTTTGCGCGGCTGCGGGTCCTGCTCCACGGCCACTTC
>JBEHXY010000481.1:0-3112 GCA_048498455.1 Planctomycetota bacterium
CCAGCGGCCAGTACACCATCCAGGCCGTCAACACGACCGGCGGCGGCGTGCTGACCTACTAAGCTCCCGGTGAGAAATTGCTCTGCCGCGGCCCGGCTACAGCTCTCCGCTGTATGCCGGGCCGCCTTTTTATGGGGCCGCGCAAAGGGAACGGGGAAGCACTCGACTGTGGTCCGCAAATGACCGATATGCAGGGGTGGAAGGATCCCCCCACAGCAGAAGGTGTGTGATGTCCGCAGGAACCATTCATGTGCACGAGCCGGGAACGCCGGCATTGCAGAAGCCGGGCCTTCCGCTGCGCGCGTGGATGTACGTCCTGATGTTCCTGCTCGCGGTGGGGGTTTACGGCAACAGCATCAAGAATGGCTTTTCGCTCGACGACGTGGCGATCGTGCAGACCAACGAGCATGTCACGGGGCTGCACTGGGCGGAAATCTGGGGGGATAACTATTGGCCCAAGCAGGATGGCGTGGCGCCCGACGTTCTCTACCGGCCGCTGACCATCTGGACCTACCTGGCCAACCAGGCGATGGCGCCGGGGGTGGCGTGGACCTTTCACCTGACCAACGTGGTGCTCCATGGCATTGCGACCCTGCTGGTGACGGCGCTGGGGTGGCGGGTGTTTGGCAGGCGCGGGGTGGCGCTGCTGGCGGGAGGGTTGTTTGCGCTCCATCCGATTCATACCGAGGCCGTGGCCAACACGGTCGGCCGCGCCGAGATCCTCGCGGCCATCTGGTCGCTGCTGCTGCTGCTGGTGTACCTGCCCAGCGAACCGCTGACGGCCGGCGAGCGCTTCGAGCGCCGCGGCTGGTGGCATGGACTGCTGGTGGCGGCCTGCTTCTTTGCCGCGATGCTCTGCAAGGAGACGCCGGTGACGCTGCTGGTGGGGGTGGTGTTCGTCGACGTGTGGCGGTGGGCCCAGGGGAATGCGGCGACGCGGCCGGGGCTGTGGCGCTGGCTGGGGCGGCAGACGGTGCGCTATTACCTGCCGATGGGCACGCTCTTTGGCGTGTACCTGGCGATGCGGATCAACGCCTGCGGGCTGATGCAGGCCACGATGCACACGCACCCGATCGTCAACCCGCTGGTGACGGCGAATCTGTGGGAACGCGTGGTGACGCCGTTGGCGCTGTTCGCCAAATACGTGCAGTTGATGGCCTGGCCGCGGGTGCTGTCGGCCGACTATTCGGCGCCGAGCCTCATGCCGATGTCCAACCTGCTGGCCCCGTTGCCGCTGCTCGGGCTGTCGCTGACGGCGCTGCTGGGGGTGATGGCGGTCAAGAACTGGAAGACGCGGCCGGCGGTGGTGCTGGCGCTGGGGCTGTTTGTGTGTTCCTACGGGCTGGTGGCCAACGTGCTGCGGATCGGAACGATCTTCGGCGAGCGGCTGTTTTACTGGCCCAGCGTGTTCCTGCTGATGCTCGCGGCGTACGTGGCGGCCGAGGGATACGTGGCGCTGCGGGCGGGCGCGGCGCGGCGCATCGTGGCTCCCGTGGCGGCGGCGCTGCTGCTGCTGCTCGGCGGGGCGATGAGCTACCGGACGGTCGTGCGGAACACGGATTGGGAAAGCAACGTGTCGCTCTCGATCGCCAGCGCCCGGGACAATTTGAAGTCCGCGAAGGCCTGTTACTGGGCGGGGATCACCCTGGTGAACCAGGGGCCCCAGCCGTGGATGGAAGAGTTCGGGGCGTCGCTGCTGGAACGGGCGACGAAGCTGTATCCGGAGTATGGGGAGTGTTACTGGGAACTGGCCAAGTACCACGGGCGCAAACAGGAATTCGTCACGTCGGTCGAACTGCTGGCCAAGGCCGCGGAATACCGGCCGGGGTGCGGGTATATCCGATCGGGCGTCGAAGCGGTGCGGCAGGAGCTGGCGGCGCGGTCCCCGGACGGTTACCTGCCGGAGCTGGAAGCCTATGCGAAGGAACATCCGTCGGAGGGCTCGGCGCAGTTCGCGCTGGCGCTGGCGTACGATGCCACGCGCGACTATTCCGCGGCCGAGGATGCCTGCCAGAAAGCCTTTTCCCTCAACCACACCTTCCACGAGGCGGCCTTCGAAATGGCCCAGGTGCGGCATGCCAACGGCGAATATGAACCGGCCGTCGACATCCTGCGGCAGTACGTGATCAACGTGCGCTTCAGCCCGGACGTGCGCTGCCTGCTGGCCCGCTACCTGCTGGACCTGGACGAGGCCAAAAACCCCCGCGCGGTCGCTGAGGCCGCCATGAACCTCGACAAGGCGGCCGGCATGGACGGCCTGCCGGCGGTGCGGGAACTGCGGATGGAGATCGCCCGGCGGCGCCGCGACCAGGCCAGCCGCCCCTTGCCGGCAGGTGATTCCTCGCGCGCGATGGCGTCGCAGGGGAGGCAGCTGTGAGGATCCAGCGGAGGCAGCTTTCGGCGGGGCGGGGGTTCAGCCTGATCGAGATCCTGGTCGTGGCGGTCATCATCGTGGTCCTGACGACCATCGCGCTCGCCAAACTGAACAACGCGGCGGTGACCTCGGCCGAAGCCAAGATGCGCGAGGACCTGCGCTTTATCCGCACCCAGGTGCGGGTCTACAGCATGCACCACCGCGGGCTGGTGCCGGGCTATCCCGGCGGCGACAAAAACGCGGCGCCCACCGAGGCCGCCTTCACCGATCAACTCACGCTGCCCACCGACGATGCGGGGAACACCTCGACCGCCGGTTCGACCGTCTACCGCTGGGGGCCCTACCTGATGAAGATTCCGGAGAACCCGGTCTCGGGCAGGAAGGGCGTGACGATCCTGTCTGCCGAGGAGCCGCTGGTGGCCGACGGCATGACCGCGTGGCTTTTCCAGCCATCGACGGGGCAGTTGAAGCCGAACGTCTCCGGAACCGATTCGGAAGGCCACTTGTTCTCGGACTATTGATCCGGGAGCCGCCCTGGAAAGGGCCCCGGCGGGGCGGGAAAGCCGCGGGGTTGCGGGAGTCTGAGTTAACGCATCGCCGCGGGCTGTCCGATAGAGCAGAGGGAGACTTTCCTGCTCTGGAGACCCTTGCCATGAAAACCGACCGTTCCATCCGCCTGTTGCTCAGCGTCATCGCGAGCCTGCTGGCGGCCAATCTTTTTGTGCGGACGACCAGCCC
>JBEHXY010000482.1:0-3112 GCA_048498455.1 Planctomycetota bacterium
CCCGCGCGGCTTCGGCTCCGTCGTCGGCATGATCCTCATCGGCCGCCTCCTGGGCATCATCGATGGCCGCATGCTCATCGTCATCGGCTTCATGATCCTTGCCTGGTCCACCTGGGCCTTCGGCAACCTCAACCTCGAGGTCAACCCCGGCGCCATCACCTGGCCCAACATCTACAACGGCTTCGGCACCGCACTCATCTTCGTCCCCCTCACCACCCTGGCCATGGGCACCCTCAAAAATGAGCAGATCGGCAACGCCGCCGGCATCTTCAACCTCATGCGCAACCTCGGCGGCGGCATCGGCATCGCCTTGGTCACCACCCTGCTGGCCCGCGGCGCCCAGACCAACCAAGCGCACCTGATGAACCACGTCACCCCCTACGACATGGCCTACCAGCAGCAGATGACCGCCCTCACCGGCGCCATGACGCCCCAGGTCGGCGCGCCCCAGGCCGAGCAGGCCGCTTACGGAATCATCTACGGCCAGGTGCAGCGCCAGGCCACCCTCGTCACCTACATCGACGACTTCCGCCTGCTCGCTGTGCTCTCCGCCTGCTGCATCCCCGCCGTCTTCCTCTTCAAACGGGCGAAAAACAAGGTCAAGGTGGATGTGCATTAGCCGGGGCTGCACCCGCGTTGAAGAAGGGGGGCGTGGCGGCGAATCGAGGAGCAAAAACATGCGGATGTGCAACCTCTTGGTGCTGGCGACGCTGGCGGGCACGTGTATGGGACAGACCACCGCAACCGCGCCGGCCCCGCGCGCGGCCGCTCGCGGCGGTGGCGGCACAAAAATCATCCCGCCCAAACTCGATGATCCCGTCGCCGGCGTTACCCCCCTCGTCATGAATCTCTGGAAGGACAAAACCCCCGGCCAGATCGAAGGCGCCCCGCCCGAATGGGACGATGGCACCGGCCGCATTCGCGGCACCTCCGAACCCGGCATGCTCGTCTACCTCCCTCCCGAGGGAAAACGCAACGGCGTCGCCATCATCGCCTGCCCCGGCGGCGGCTATGAGCACCTCACCAAGCTCGTTGGGGCGGACGGCATGGTGGAAACCTACGTCCCGCAAGGCGTCGCCATCATCTCCCTCAAATACCGCCTGAAACCCCCCTCGACCGATGTCGCCGCCGATGCCCTCGCCGACGGCCGCCGTGCCGTCAAACTCGTTCGCGCTCACGCCAAGGAGTGGGGCATCGATCCGCACAAGGTCGGCATGGTCGGCTGGAGCGCCGGCGGAAACCTCATCCTCAACCTGATCAGCCATCCCGAAGCCGCCGATGACGGCAAGGCCGCCGACCCGGTGGAATCGCAATCGTCGCGGCCCGATTTCGCAGGCCTCATGAGCCCCTGGCCCAACGCCCTCCCCATCACCGCCTACCCCATCCCCACGGATGCACCGCCCGCGTTCATCGGCAATGCCGAGGATGACCACACCGCGCCGGTGACCTTCGCCCGCGCGATCGGCGAGGCCTATAAAACCGCCGGCGCAAAAGTCGAAATGGACATCGTCCCCACCGGCGGACACGGCGCCTTCGAAATCGGCAGCGGCACCGCCAAAGACTGGCCCGACAAGTTCACCCCCTGGCTCAAACAGGTCGGCATCTGGCCGCAGTAAGGCTTCCCCTCCGCGGAATCAGGCATGTTTATGCATGTGCACACCGGCGTGAAGCCCTACGGAAAGTGCGACGTGGTGCCGGAAGTCTTCCACGTCGCCACCCTGTTCTTCCACGTCTATTTCGTCCCGGTCGTTCCGCGCGGTACCTTCCTCTTCGTGCGCCGCCGCGGCGCGATGGACGCCGTCCGCATCGAGTTCAGCTGGAAATCCGCCCTGCTCGCCTGGTCCCGATCCGCCGCACTGATCGCCACCTTGATCGGCCTGTTGGTCATCGTGCTGGCGATCGAAGGACGCGGCCCCCTCCGCAGAAAGCCGCTGCAAACGCCCGCCATCGAAACGGCCGGGGCGGCCCTCGTCTTCGCCACGCTGATGCTCTATCCACGCCGGCGGCTGCCCCCTTACAAACGCGCCTGCGACCTCGCGCAGCAGGCCCCCCTCAACGACGCACAGTGGGCCGCCATGAACGTCCAATACGGTCGGCATGTCCACGAACGCAGCGCCGACAGCGTGCTCACCGTCCGCTGACCCCCGGCGCCGCGCCCACGTATCCCGCCTCCTCCAGCAGCTTCTGCCCCTCCTCGGACTGCAGATAGCGCACCAGCTTGCGTGCCGCCCCGTCGGCCGGAGCATCCTTCCGCAGCGCCGCATAAATCGGCGCCACCAGCGGGTACTTCCCCGACCGAAGGTTCTCCGCCGTCGGCGCCACCCCATCGATCGCGATGGTTTTCGTGTAGGGGCTCATCGCCATGAACCGCTCGAAGTAATACACCGAGTACGCCAGTCCCGCCCGCTCGGTCGTCAGCCGGTTGAAGGGCCCCGACATCGAACCCTGGACCACCTGCCCCGCGGTCCTCTCCGGGGGCTGCGGCGGCGTCACCAGCGCATCGAACAACTCCTCGCTGCCCGAATCGCGCTCGCGCGACAGTGGCACGATCTTCTCATCCGCCGCGCCCCGCACGTTCCCGCCATCCACCGCCTTCCAGGTGGTCGCCTTCCCCGTATAAATCGCCCGCACCTGGTCCAGCGTCAGTCCCGACACCGGGTTGTCGCGGTTCACGATGAACACCAGCGCGTCGCGCGCGATGGGCACCAGCTCCACCTCCACGTGCCGCTCGGCCGCCAGCTTCCGCTCGCTTTCCGACGGCGGCCGCGCCGTCAGGTTGACGTCGCACGTCCCGGCGATCAGGTGCTCCCAGGCGTCATGGGTCGCGCTATTGGCCGCCAGCACGTTGTTCACCAGCGCGGCGGCACGCTCCCCGCGCAGATCGTTTCCGATCGCCCGCACCCGCGACGCCACCAGTGTGAAATCCTCGTCCCCGCTCATCGAGTACCCGGTCGCCCAGCGCATGCCTTCGGGCATCCAGTGCACACTCGACATGTAAGGCGTGCCCGTGGGCTCCGGGTAGTCCCACGCATAGGAAAGCCCCAGCAGGCGCGCGGTCACGATCACCGCCAGCGGATGGGTGGACGTCGAACCATCCACCCGCGGAAACGTG
>JBEHXY010000483.1:0-3110 GCA_048498455.1 Planctomycetota bacterium
GAAGATCGAGGGCCACAACGGCGGGGTGCGGATCGAGGCGAACGTGAAGAACACGGACGTCGCGTATCACCCGCTGGTGCGCGAGCAGTACCCGGTGCTTGCGGAAGCGATTCTGTCGGGGGCGTCGGCACAGTTGCGCAACATGGCGTCGACCGGCGGGAACCTGCTGCAGCGGACGCGCTGCTACTACTACCGCGACACCTCGTATCCCTGCAACATGCGCGAGCGCGGTTCGGGCTGCTCGGCGATCGAGGGGTACAACCGGATCCATGCGATCCTGGGCACGTCGGACCAGTGCATCGCCACGCATCCCTCCGACATGTGCGTGGCGCTGGCGGCGCTGGACACGACGATCGTGGTGCATGGCGCGGGCGGCGAACGGCGCATGACCTTCGATGAGTTCTACGTTCCCTACGGCGAGAACCCGCACGAATGGCACCGGTTGCGGCCCGATGAATTGATCGTGGCGATCGAGATTCCCGCGCTGCCGATGGCCCGGCAGTCGCGCTATTTGAAAGCCCGCGACCGGGCGAGTTATGAGTTCGCGCTCTCGAGCATCGCGGCGATCCTGAACGTGGAGGGGGGCACGATCCGGGATGCGCGGGTGGCGCTGGGCGGCGTGGCGACCAAGCCGTGGCGCTCGCGCGAGGCGGAGCAGGCGCTGATCGGCAAGCCGGCGAACCGCGACAGCTACCAGGCGGCGGCGGAGGCGGCGCTGCAATCGGCCAAGCCGCAGAAATACAACGCCTTCAAGATCGAGCTGACGCGGCGGACGATCGTTCGCGGGCTGGAAATGACGGCCAATGGGGAGAAGAGCACGATCGCCGGAGCCCCATCATGAACGCGGTGGGCCAGCCGCTTTCCCGGGTCGACGGCCGGCTGAAAGTCACCGGCAAGGCGCAGTATGTCGCGGAGATCGAGGCGCCGGGACTGCTGCACGCCTGCGTGGTGACAAGCCAGGTGTCTGCGGGGCGGGTGGTCTCGATCGATTCGGCCGAGGCGCGACGGGCGACGGGGGTGGTGGCGGTGTTCACGCATCAGAATTTTCCGCGTTTGCAGCCGGCGCCGGTGGCGCTGCAGATGGAGAAGGGCCGCAATGAGATGAAGGGCAGCGCGGGGCAGCAGCACCTGCCGCTGCAGGATGATCAGATTTTCCATGGCGGGCAGATCCTCGCGGTGGTGGTCGCGGATTCGTTCACGCACGCGCGGCACGCGGCGATGCGGGTGCGGCCGCGGATCGAAGCAGGACCGCATGTATCGGTGCTGGAAGATCCGCGGGCGACCCGTTCGGCGCCTTCCAATATGTGGGGCGAGGAGGCCACCTCGGATGAAGGCCACCCGGATGCGGCGCTGGCCCTGGCGCATGCGAAGGTGGAACAGATCTATGTCACGCCGATGATGCACCACGTGCCCATGGAAATGCATGCGACGATGGCGACGTGGGAGGGTGGGAAGCTGACGCTGTATGAGCCGACCACCTGGGTGGCGGGGGCGAAGAAGACGCTGGCGGCGTGGCTGGATTTGCCGCCGGAGCGCATCCGGGTGATCAACCATTACGTGGGGGGCAGCTTCGGCGCCAAGGGGCCTCTGTGGCCGCACGTGCCGGTGACGGCGCTGGTGGCGCGGGAGTTGAAGCGGCCGGTGCGGATGCACCTGACGCGTCAGCAAACGTTCATGTGCACCGCGTATCGTCCGCGGATCGCCAGCGAGCTGAAACTGGGGAGCGATGCCGGTGGGAAGCTGACGGCGGTGGTTCACAACGCGGTGGAGACGACGGCTCTGTTCGACACGCGCGTGGTGGCGCCGGTGATCAAGACCACGCGAAAACTTTACGCCTGCGACAACATTTCCACGAAGATGTCGCTGGCCAACGTGAATTTGCCGGGGCCTTTCACCATGCGGGCGCCGGGCGAAGCGCCGGGACTCTTCGCGCTGGAATCGGCGCTGGACGAGCTGGCATGGAAGCTGGGCATGGATCCCATCGAGTTGCGGTCGAAAAACCACGCCGACATCGACCCGGAAAAGAAGGTGCCCTGGACGTCCAAGCACCTGAAGGAGTGCTACCAGCAGGGGGCCGCGCGTTTTGGGTGGGAGCAGCGGATCGCGAAAGTGGGGGCCCACGTGCAGGGCCGCACGCTCATCGGCTATGGCATGGCGACGATGGCTTATGATGCGAAATCGGCGCCCGCCAAGGCACGGGCGAGCCTCACCGGCGATGGCCACCTCCTGGTCACCTCCTCCACCTGCGAACAGGGCACGGGCTCGCGCACGATCATGCGGCAGATCGCGGCGGACATCACCGGCATCCCTGTCGATGCGATCACGTTTGACCTGGGCGACACCGACATGCCCGTGGCCCCGATTTCGGCGGGCTCCATGACCACGGCGTCGGTGGGCTCGGCGGTGAAGGACGCCTGCGAAAAACTCGTCGGGCAGGCGCAGGGTGCCACCGGATCGAAACTGCTGGCACAGGCGCCCCTGTCTGCGGATGGCTCATTCGCGCCCGGTGAGGAAGCGGAAAAGTTCGCACGCTACTCGTTCGGCGCCCACTTCGCCGAGGTGCACATCGACCGCGACACCCTGCGCATCCGCGTGCCGCGGCTGCTTGGCACGTATGCGGCGGGCAAGATCATCAACCCCAAAACCGCGCGCTCGCAGCTGGTGGGCGGGATGGTCTGGGCCATCGGCATGGCGCTGCTCGAAGGCTCTGAGCTGTGTCCCACCTCCGGCCGCGTGATCACCGATTCTCTCGCCGATTACCTCGTGCCCACCAGCCCCGACATTCACGACATCGACGTGCTGCTGATTGAAGAAGAAGACCCCACGGTGAACCCGCTGGGCGTCAAAGGCATCGGCGAGCTGGGGATCATCGGGGCCCCCGCGGCGATCGCCAACGCCGTCTATCATGCCACCGGCATCCGCATCCGCGATCTTCCCATCACCCCCGAAAAGCTGCTGCGCAACGGATTTTCCTGATTCGCTCCTTGCACCGGAGTCTTCCCATGACCTCACTCCTTGGCGCTCCTCTTTCCCGTGTCGACGGTCGTCTGAAAGTCACCGGCAGGGCGAAATACGCGGCGGAATTCGACGTGCCGCAGCTGCTGCACGCG
>JBEHXY010000484.1:0-3105 GCA_048498455.1 Planctomycetota bacterium
GAGCTCGACCTGCCCCTGAACTTCGGCGACCTCAAGATCACCCCCTACGTCACCGGCCGCATCACCGCCTACGACGACGCCTTCCCCGAATCCGAAGGCGGAAACACCACCCGTCTCTGGGGCTCCGTTGGCGTCCGCAGCTCCATGCAGTTCTGGAAAGTCTACGACGACGCCAACTCCACCTTCTTCGACATCAACGGCCTGCGCCACCTCATCGAGCCGCAGTTCGTCGCCTTCGCCTCGGGCTCCTCCGAAAATCGCACCGAGCTCCAGCCTTTCGACCAGGACGTCGAGGGCATCTCCCGCGCCTCGGGATTCCAGCTCGCCGTCAACCAGAAATGGCAGACCAAGCGCGGCGGCCCCGGCCACTGGCGCACCGTCGACTGGCTCACCCTCAACGTGCAGTACAACCAGTTCTTCAACGAGGACCAGGGCAACTCGGTCTTCTTCCCCTATGACCCCGCCCGCGGCTTCATCTTCCCCAGCCGCCCCGAGCTCTCGCTGGTTCGCGATTCCGTCGCCGTCGACGGCGTCTGGCGCGCCGGCGAACGCTTCCGCTTCATCGGCGAGGGCAACTACAACATCGAGGACAACCGCCTCGAGCAGGCCGCCGCCGGCGTCGCCGTCGATCAGAGCAAGAGCCTCTCCTACTTCCTGGGCAACCGCTACATCCGCGCCCTGGACACCGACGAGTGGACCCTCGCCTTCGACTACCAGCTCACTCGCAAGTACGAACTCATCGCCGCCCAAAGCTACGATCTGAAGTTGGAGAAAAACATCCTCTCCTCCTTCACCATCGTGCGCAAGCTCCCCCGCTTCAACGCCGCCGTCACCGTCACCTACGACGCCAACGTCGCCGACACCACCTTCGTCTTCACCCTCTGGCCCGAAGGCTTCCCCGAACTCGGCCTGGGCAACCGCAACCTCGGCAACGCCGGCCGCTGATCAATACGCGGCCACTGGGGGGCACGTGCACACCAGGTTGCGATCGCCCCACGGGTTGTCGATCCGCCCGACGCTCGGCCAGAATTTGCTCGAGCCCGCCACCTTCTGCCAGCTTGCCGGATACGCCGCCTGCTGCCGCGAATAGGCGTGCTTCCACTCGTCGGCCGTCACCGCCATCGCGGTGTGCGGCGCTCCCTTGAGCGGGTTGTCCGCCCGATCCGCCCGACCTCCTTCGATCGCCCGAATCTCCTCGCGGATGCTGATCATCGCGTCGCACAACCGATCCAGCTCCGCCTTGCTCTCGGATTCCGTCGGCTCAAACATCAGCGTCCCCGGCACCGGCCAGCTCATCGTCGGCGCGTGGAACCCATAATCCATCAGCCGCTTGGCGATGTCCTCCACCTTCACCCCCGCGCTCTCCTCAAACCCGCGGCAATCGAGGATAAATTCATGCGCGCACCGCCCATTTTTCCCGCGATACAGCACCGGGTAATGTCCCTCCAGCCGCTTCGCCATGTAGTTGGCGTTCAGGATCGCAAGCTGCGTGGCGCGCGTCAGCCCCGCCTCGCCCATCATGCGGATGTACATCCACGAGATCGGCAGGATTGACGCGCTGCCATACGGCGCCGCGGAAATGACGACATCCCCCTTCGCCGAATCGCCCGCCGTGATCCCTTCATGCGTGAGCGGATGCTTGGGCAGAAAGGGAATCAAATGCTTCGCCACCCCAATCGGCCCCATCCCCGGCCCGCCGCCGCCATGCGGAATGCAAAACGTCTTGTGCAGATTCAAATGACACACATCCGCCCCAATAAATCCGGGCGAAGTCAGCCCCACCTGCGCGTTCATGTTCGCGCCATCCATGTACACCTGCCCCCCATGCTGATGCACGATCTCGCAAATCTCCTTCACCGTCTCCTCGAACACGCCGTGCGTCGACGGATAAGTAATCATGATGCACGCCAGCTTCGCCGCATGCTCCGCGGCTTTCTTGCGCAGGTCGGCCAGATCGATATTCCCCTCGCTGTCACAAGCGACCGCCACCACCTTCAACCCCGCCACCACCGCCGACGCCGGATTCGTCCCATGCGCGGAAGTCGGAATCAGGCAAACATCCCGATGCCCCTGCCCGCGCGCCTCGTGATAAGCCCGAATCGCCAGCAACCCCGCATACTCCCCCTGCGACCCCGCATTGGGCTGCAACGACACCGCCGCAAACCCCGTAATCTCCGCCAGCCACTCCTCCAGCGTCCGAAACAACTCCGCATACCCCGCCGTCTGATCGGCCGGCGCATAAGGATGAATATTCCCGAACTCCGCCCACGTCACCGGAATCATCTCCGACGTCGCATTCAATTTCATCGTGCAGGAGCCGAGCGGAATCATCGACGTGGTCAGCGACAGATCCTTCCCCTGCAACCGATAGATGTACCGCAACATCTCCGTCTCGGAGTGGTAGGAGTTGAAGACGGGATGCATCAGGTAATTCGACGTGCGATTTTCCAACGGCTCATCGACCGGGCACGACTGGCCCCCCTTCGTCACCGGCTGACGTTTCGTCGCCTCGCGCATCACCGCAAGGAGCGCGTCAATCTCCGCATCGGTCGTGGCCTCATCAACGCTCACCACAAACTCGATCTCGCTGAGTACCCGAAGGTTGATCCCCCGGTCGGTCGCGAATTTCGCAAAATGCTCCGCCGACCCAATGATAAATCCATGCTGGTCAAGCTCCACATGAACTGCGTCGAAGAAGCGGTCTTCGTTGGCGTGGAAGCCCAATTCATACAACCCATTTCTCACCAGGCGGGCCTTCTCGTGCACCTGCAAGGCAATCGCGCGCAACCCCTCCGGCCCATGATAGACGGCGTACATGCTGGCCATGATGGCGAGGAGGACTTGGGCGGTGCAGATGTTGCTCGTGGCTTTTTCGCGGCGGATGTGTTGTTCGCGGGTTTGGATGGCGAGGCGGAAGGCGGGGTTGCCATGGATATCTTTGGAGACGCCGACGATGCGGCCGGGGAGTTTGCGGGTGAAGTCGGATTTGCAGGCCATGAAGGCGGCGTGGGGGCCGCCGGCGCCCATGGGCACGCCGAAGCGCTGGGCGCTGCCGACGGCGATGTCCGCGCCCCATTCGCCCGGGGGCTTGATGAGCGTGAGGGC
>JBEHXY010000485.1:0-3098 GCA_048498455.1 Planctomycetota bacterium
TCGGCCATCCAGGTTTTGCGGACGGGGTTGTGGGGGAAGACGGCGGTGGTGGCGGGGCGTTTTTCGGGGTGCATTTCGCCGAGGATGTAGACGTTGTTGACGCCGGCGAGCTGGAGGTTGTCGAGGACTTTGTCGACGCCTTCGTCGTGGAGGTCCCAAGCGTAGACGGCGATGCCGACTTCGAACGGGGGACGAGTGCTGAGTGCTGAGGACTGAGTGCTGAGAGGGGGTGCGGCGCGGGACAGGGCTGCAGAGAGGGCGAGGGCGCTGGCGGCGCTGAGGAAGTGGCGGCGGGAGAGGGGGAGATCGATGGGGTTCATGGGAGCTCCTGGGGTGTCCGGGGCGAGAGTGCGGTCGGGGGATCAGAGTTTTTTGAGCTGCTGGTCACCAAAACCGAGCGGCAGGGTGAGGGGCGAGGGCGTGTGGGGCTCGACGGCGCTGCCGGGGAAAGCGATGCGGTATTTGCGGCCATCGGTGTAGTTGAGGAGGAGGGTGTAGTCCTTGACGGCGTAGGTTCCGGCGCCGGGCTCGGTGGTGAGGGAGAAGGGGAAGTTGGTTTCGACGCGCAGGAGGTAGAGGGCGCCGTGGTCGTCGAAGCGGCCATCGGGGGAGAAGGTGATGGCGGGATTTTTTCCGCTTGCCTGGGGGAAGCCATAGGTGCCGTCGAGACGGAGGTTGTCGACGGAAGGGAGGCGGATGAAGGTGTGGTCGGTTTTGTTGGTGGTGAGGACGAGGTCGTTGCCTTTGGCGGTGATGGGGATGTCGCCGAAGATCATTTTGAAGGAGCCCTTGCCGTTGGCGAAGGTCCAGGTGCCCCAGTAGCGGGGGAATTCCTCGGCATCGATCCAGGTGTTGAAGTCGCTGCATCCGCGGAGAGGGAATCGGCTGGCGAAGAACACCTGGCTGTTGGAGAAGCAGATGGCGTAGGCGGTGTGGAGGCTGCCGCCGATGAAGGAGATGCCGGACCAGACGCCGACGGGGGTGTCGCCCTTGAGGGTGGCGGGGCGGAGGGCGGGTTCCTTGAAGTCGTCGAAGTGGAGGGTGAAGAGGAATTGCTCGATGTCCTGGTGGTAGACGGGGGACTGGCTGGCGCTGTAGCGGGTGAGGTCTATGTTGCGTTGGCGGCTGTGGACGAGGATGCGTTCGAAGCGGTTGTTGACGGCGACGACGGCGAGGGTGACGGATTCGTCGTGGCCGTCGGCGGGGTCGTGGAGGACTCCGTCGGCGCGGATGTAGGGCCATCCGCGGAAGGAGGTGCGTTGTTCCTTGGCGTCGTAGGCGGTGTTGTCGACGGTGCGGGTGGGGGCGAGGTGGAGGCGTTGGGCGGCGTCGGTCCATGCGGCGGCGAGGGCTGCGGGGAGCTGTCCGGCGGCGGGGACGGAGGGCAGGACGACGATTTCGAGGGAGTCGCCGGCGGGGAGGTCGCCCGGGGAGAGGAGGAGTTCGCGGTCGGTTTTTCTGGCGGTCCAGCCGGCGGGGATGGTGGCGGTGAGGTGGCCGAGGGTGGGCGCCACTTTCGCGCCGGGGGCGGGCACTGGCGTGGAAGCGGCAACGGCCGCTGCGGCGGGCTTGGGGGTGATGTAAGTGGCGGCGTTGATCATGGTGGTGACGGCATCGCCGTATTTGTCGAAGGCTTCGGGGGTGGTGGTGATGAAGACCATGCGTTCGATGCGTTTGTTGGTGGAGAGCATGACGAGCCAGACGCAGAGGTTGACGCCCTGGGGCGTTTTGAGGAGGGCGAAGCGGGCGTCCATGACGACGGCGCCGCCAGCGTTGGTGATTTTTCCACCGTCGTCGGCGACCATCGGGCCGATGGCCTGAAACTCTTTCCAGTCGGCGTTGAGGCGGTTTTTGAGGGCGTCGAGGGAGCCATCGGAGGGCTCGCCGCCGAGGAGGGTGAGGGTGACGACGACGCCCTTGGGGAGGTCTGGCGGGGCGAGGACGACGGTGCCGTCGGATTGAGCGGACTGGGTCCAGCCCTTGGCGACGGGGAAGACGGCGCCGCCGACGGTGACGGTTTGCTGGGCGAGGAGGGGCGGCGCGAGGGCCAGCAGAAGGGTAAGGAAGGGGAGGAGCGGGCGTTTCATGGGCGTCTCCAGCAAGGGTGCGGAGCAGCCGCGCGTGGCCGCGGATCAGTCCTTGAGGACTTCGAAATCGAAGAGGGTGTAGCCGGCGGGGGCGGGGAGGGGGACGATGGCCGGTTGGGAGGTGGCACCGGGTTGGGAGGCGGCCTGGGTGCCGGCGGCGCCTCCACGGCCACCGCGGCCTCCTCGTCCGCCGCGTGCTCCGCGGGCGCCGGCGAAGGGGGCGGGGGCGTGGCTGGTGGCGGACATGCGGACGTAGCGGGCGGAGGTGGTGGGGAAGTATTCGTCGGTGACGGTGTAGGAGCTGCCTTTGTCGGTGGAGAAGAGGTCTTTCCAGGCGGTGTTGTCGGCGGAGGATTGGAGGGTGAAATTTTTGGCGGCGATGGTGCCCCACTTGAGGATGATGCGGTTGATGTCGGTGGGTTTGCCGAGGTCGATGGTGATGGACTGGGCGTCGGCGGGTTCGCTTTGCCAGAAGGTGTTGATGTAGGTGTCGAAGGTTTTGGGGGCGGTGGCGCTGGAGGCGGGGTGGTCGGCGAGGGCGGTGGAGGCGGTGGCGGTTTTGCCGGCGGCGAGGTTGCGGGCGGGGTCGAACTTGCGCCATTTGCCTTCGACGGGGTTGAGGTCCCAGTCCTGGTAGTAGTTAAGGAGGGGATCGGCGCCGGTGAATTCCATCGGGAGGAAAATGTAGTCGCCGTTGCGACCGGCAGGGAGATCCTTGGTCCAGCGGTCGCCGAAGAACATGTCGAGGGAGGGATCTTTGGCGCCGACGGGGAAGGTGACGATGGAATCGACCTGGGAATCCCAGGAGTTGTTGGAGCCTGGCGTGGGCAGGGGCTTGGGCGGCGACCAGGGGCCCTCGAGGGATTTGGCGGTGTAGTAGGCGGTGCCGGAGGACTGGATGCCGGCGGTGCGCGAGGTGCCGTAGTAATAGAGGCCGTCTTTTTTGAAGATGTGGGGGGCTTCGCGGCCGCGGATGTCCCAGAGGAAGATGCGTTTGTCGAGCTCGGTGTA
>JBEHXY010000486.1:0-3082 GCA_048498455.1 Planctomycetota bacterium
CCCGGCGCCCCCCCGTCCCCCCCACCACGGCCATTATCGGTAGACCGAACCATGCCCCAATCTTAGCAGCCCCCCTTTCCCCCGGCCAAACATCCGCCCTCCCCCATCCCCCGTATCACCCCGGGGCTTCTTGCGCACAGCCGCCACAACACCCAAAGGACCCTCATGGCCGCCGCTCTCAAATCCTACACCTCCACCAAGATCGGTTTCATGGCCCGCATGCGCGAAGGCCTCCACCTCTACCGCCAGCACGCCAAGGACATCCCCGAACAGGTCCGCATCACCATCTCCCGCCTCCGCCAGCTCGAGGAATTCGTCCGCCAGCACACCGGCATGACCGTCGAAAAACAGCGCGTCCTCGAAATCGGCCCCGGTCAGAAACTCCGCCAGATGCTCTACTTCGCCGCCAAAAACGACGTCGTCGGCGTCGACCTCGACGTCATCCCCACCGGCCTCCGACCCGGCCCCTACTTCACCATGCTCCGCAAAAATGGCGTCATCCGCACCGGCAAAACCGTCACCCGCAAACTCCTCGGCCTCGACGCCAAGTTCACCGCCGAACTCCTCCGACAGCTCCACGTCCAGCGCGCCCCGCGACTCGACATCCGCCAGATGGATGCCACCCGCATGAACTTCCCCGACGCCTCCTTCGACTTCGTCTTCTCCACCAGCGTCTTCGAACACCTCCCCGAACCCGCCAAGGTCCTCGACGAAGTCAAACGCGTCCTCCGCCCCGGCGGCGCCGTCTGCATCTCCCTCCACCTCTACACCAGCGACAACGGCATCCACGACCCCCGCATCTTCTCCGGCAACCGCGACGGCATCCCCCTCTGGTCCCACCTCCGCCCCGCACACCTCCAGAAAGTCGCCCCCAACACCTACCTCAACAAACTCCGCCTCGCCGAATGGGAATCCCTCTTCACCGAAAAAATGCCCACCGTCCGCCTCGAACGCATGCAGTATGGCAAAGACCATTTCCTCGAAGAAGCCGCCAAAATCCGCACCGGCGGAGAACTCCGCGACTTCTCCGACGAAGAACTCACCACCGTCGACCTCGTCGCCATCTGGCAAAAACCCGCCTGAACATCTTGCCCCGTTCGGCGCCCCTCCCTGTTTCGTTTGAAGCACGAAGGTCGGAAGCCCACGAAGACTTCTTAAAAACACTTCGTGCCCTTCAGCCCTTCGTGCCTTCGTGCTCAAAACGAATACAGCACACGCGCCCGCATCACGGCTTGCTCTTGATCTCGACCTTCCCCACCTTCACCGTCCCCGCATACTCCTTCTCCAGCCACGCCGCCGCCGCCGCATCCCCCTTTAAATGCGCATCCCAGAACGCCGTCGTCCCCGCCTTGATCGCCGCCTGGATCGCCCCCTCCGCCGCCGGACGCAGCCGCAGCCGCTCCCCGATCACCTCCCCCGTTTCACTGGGCGCAAACGACATGTGCACCGCCCCCGTGAACGTCACCAGCAGCGTCCCCGCGCTCTTCGTGTGATCGAACGGCACCCGCCGATCCGCCGCCCGCACCTCCCCGATCGGCGAATCATCCTCCGTCCCCGTGATGTAAAACATCGGCACCGCGATCGACCCGAACGCCACATCCTGCGATCCCCGCAGCGCCGGCTGCGGGCTCATCGCCACCGCCGCCGTGATCCGCTTGTCCACCAGCGTCCGCTTCACCCCGCCCACCTCCGACGCCTCGCCCGCCGCCATCACCGTCGTCACCGCCCCGAACGAATGCCCCGCCATCCCCACGTGCCCCAGGTCCAACTTCCCCTTCAACCCCGCCAGCCCCGCGTCCCCGCCCAGCATCTTCGCATCCCCCGCATTCACCTTCTCCATCATGTCCAGCACAAACCCCACATCCTGCACCCGCCGCACCGCATTCTCCAGGTTCGCCGCCGCCGCCGCCGAAGCCAGCCCCCCGCTCAACACCGACGTGTCCGACCCCACATGCGTCGGGTTCACCACCACATACCCATGCGATGCCCACTGCTTCGACCAGATCGCATATCCCTCCCGCGATCCCCCCAGCCCGTGCGAAAACACAATCACCGGCAACTTCCCCTGCACCGCCCCCAACTCTTTGGGAAAATACACCCGCACCGGCACCGCCACGTCCCGCCCGCTGTCCTTCCACGCTGCCTCCGCCGTCCCCACCTCCGCCCCCGCCTCCCCATACGCAGCCCCCTTCTCCGCCGCCGCCGCCTGCGCGCACAACACCAACGGCACCATCCACACCGCACGTCCCAGTCGCATAGGTCGCTCCGTGAGTTACTCCGGCCCCGTCGGCCGCATCCCCGGGGATGCCCGCATTGTACCCGCCCCCGCGCCCCCCGCATTCGCCGGCGCCTTCTTCACCAGCTGATACAACACCGTGTACGTCGCCCCACGCCGCGGCGGCGCCTGTTTCGCCTGCAACCGCGCCACCCGCGGCGCCGGCACCTCCGGCGGCGGCGACCACCGCGTGATCTCCTTCAACTCCCACCCCGGCTTCACCGGAAACATCCCCTTGCCCCCATCCAATGACAAAAACACCACCCGGTGCCCCCCCTCCAGCAACCCATCCACCAGCGCCAGCTCCGCGCTCCGCAGCTCCGACACCGATTTCGCAAACCACTCCCCCTTCCCGTTCTGCTTCCCCAGCAGCTCCATGTAAAACCGCTCCCGCTCCACCTGCACCGGGTCCGGATCCGCCTGGCTGTCCCGGTCCTTGTCCACCCCCTCCACCCGCCGCTTCGCATCCCCAAACGACGCCTGCTCAAACATCGTCAGGCTGTACAGCTTGTACCCCCCCACCGCATCCAGTTGGTTAAGCACATAATCGTTGAACCGCGTCGTCCCCGTGAACACCGCGCTCCCCCGTGGCACATGCCCCCGCACCTCCTCCACCGTCTCCCGAAGCCCCAGCCACCGCGCATGCGATGCCTGGATCCCCGGCACAATCTGGTACACGTTCACCGCGCACCCCAGCACCGTGATCGCCCCCGCACCCAGCACCAGCGCCGTCTTCCGCGCCGCCGCCTCCCGCTCAAACACCCACATCCCCGCCACCAGCCCCGCCACCGTCCACGCAAACGCCGC